>DASUFM010000522.1:0-6047 GCA_036274535.1 Blastocatellia bacterium | reverse complement strand
TTCCATAGCAATTTACCGTCGTTCGACAGCGCGACCAGTTCATCGGCCGCGCCGAAAACATAAACATTGCCCGTCGCCGGATCGCCGACAGGAGACGACCAGGCGATGCGGCGCGTAGCGACGTCGGAGGAATAGACATTGAACCGGTATTCCCAGATCTTTTTGCCCGTGTCCACGTTCAGGCACAAGACGCGTTCCTGCATCGTCGCGCCGTCGCCCGCCGAATTGAAGACAAACAGCCGGTCGCCCATCACGATCGGCGTCGAGCGCCCGCCGTACGGCGCTTTCCACAACAGGTTTTCGCCCTGCTTCGACCATTTTTCAGGCAGGCCCTTTTCGTAAGAATGACCGTCGCGCGTGGGACCGCGCCAATCAGCCCAATCGCTGCCCGATTTGGTCCGAGCCGGAGACTGGGCGGAGGCATGACGGTTCGAAATGAAAACAGTAAAAACGGAGAAAATAACGAGCGCGAACAGAACGCTCTGTTTGACTATAGGTTTCATATGCGGATTTCCATGAATTTGGGGGTCCGAAAGCTTCAACGTTGTTTTTATCGCCGAAACTTCAATACCAATTTCATCGCGTTGTGGTTGCGGTTATCTTCAGCGCTTGGCGCGCCTGGACTCGCCAGTTCGATCTGGATGAAACCAAACTATAATTTGACGCGAACCGCAGTTCAAGGCAAGTTTACCGAAACCTGGCGGTCGAGCGGTTCGTTTTTGCGACTAGCCACCCAATATTCCCGGCGCCTTCGGGCTTGGAATTTAAAACACGTATTTGGAATGCGGGCAGCGGCGCTACGAAGCTTTTCGACGTTTGTGTTCAGGAACCGCTTGCTTACGCGCCGCTAAATTACCTGGTAGGGAGAACAAATAATGAAACGCCTCTCGATTGCGCTTTTTTTTATTGCGCTGTTCGTTTTTTCGATTAACCTCGATGTCAACCCGTCCGCCGCCCCGAGTTCCAACTGGCCGCAGTGGCGCGGCCCTGACTCTCAGGGAGTCTCGAACGAAAAAAATCTGCCGACTGAGTGGAGCGAGACAAAGAACGTTCTTTGGAAGACGGCGCTCCCGGGCCGCGGATTTTCGCAGCCTGTCATCTGGGGCAAAAGAGTCTTCCTGACCACGGACGTCGAAGGCGGGCCGGAGCCGACCGGTTACAAGCCGCCGAAGCGCGTAATCGGCGGGACAGAGTTCAAACATCCGGACTGGGACGGAGTGAACAAGCTCCACACGTTTAAAACGCTCTGCCTGGATCGCGACACCGGAAAGATTTTGTGGGAGCAGACTTCTTACGAGGGCCGTGTCTATGACTATCGCCACAAGCGCGGCAATTACGCCGCCCCCACCCCCGCCACCGACGGCAGATACGTCTATGCATACTTCGGTTCGGAAGGCGTCTATTGCTACGACTTCAACGGCAAGCCGATCTGGAAGAAGTCCCTGGGCAACATCGGCACGGTGGGAATGGGAGTGGGGACTTCGCCTGTATTGCATCAGAACCTGGTGATCCTGCTTTGCGACCAGGAATTCGACGACAAGGAATCGTTCATGACGGCCTTGGATAAAAAGACCGGCAAGGAAATCTGGCGCGTCAAACGTCCGGTCCAGGTAAGCTGGGCCACGCCGGTCATCGTCAAAACCCCGCAACGCGCGGAACTGATCGTCAGCGGCAATGAGTTCCTGATCTCTTACGATCCGAACACAGGCAAGGAAATCTGGCGAACCGGCGGCCTTAAGAGTCACGCCATCGCCACTCCGGTGGTCGGGCACGGCCTGGTCATTCTCTCATCAGGATTCCCGTCAAAAGTGATCACCGCGGTCAAACTCGGCGGCCAGGGCAACCTGGATGACACGGACAAAATCGCATGGCGTTACAACAAAGGCACGTCCTACGTGCCTTCGCCGATTCTATATGGAGATTACGTCTACCTGATGAGCGACAGCGGCATCCTGACCTGCCTGAACGCCAGGACCGGCGAGGTGGTTTACGAGGGCGGACGCGTCCCCATCGCCACAAAGTTTTACGGCGCGTCGCCCGTGGCTTTTGACGGCAAGCTTTTACTGACCAGCGATGACGGAGACACCTTTGTCATCAAAGCCGGGCCGAAGCACGAAGTGCTGGGAACGAATTCAATAGGCGAACCCTGCCGCGCTTCTATTGCAATTGCCGACGGAAAGTTGTTTATTCGAGGAGAGAAGCATTTATATTGTATTGGCAACAAAGGATGAAATCTTATGACGTTGGGAAGAAATCCTTAACAACCCGGCGTTGCAAAACCTTCCTTTCAAGATCGAGACGAACAGGTTCGGGCAGATCCTGATGAGTCCGGCCACGAACAAACATGGCATCGTGCAAGCTGTAGAGATAACTTTCAATATCATCGAGGTAAAAGATGAAGACAGCGCATTTCACCCGCGCGTTGTTATTGGTTATCAGCGTCGCCGGCAGTTTGAGCTCTTTCGCCCAATCACGAGGCGGCGCGTCAAACTGGCCGCAATGGCGCGGCCCGGGCAGCCTGGGAGTTTCCGAAGAGAAGAATCTTCCAACCGAGTGGGGCGCGGATAAAAACATCATCTGGAAAACGGCGCTACCCGGCCGCGGTCATTCGTCGCCGATAGTCTGGGGCGATAGAATTTTTCTGACCACATGCGTCGAAGGCGAGATCGTTACGGGAGCGCATGCGGTTCGTCACGTCAGAAGAGGCGAAACCTGGGTTCATCCTGACAGCGTCGCGGGCGACAGGAAACAAACTCTCAAGGTGCTGTGTCTCGACCGGGATTCTGGAAACATCCTCTGGGAACGCACGGCCTACGAAGGCGTTGTTTACGATGACCGCCACCGCAAGAACTCTTATGCGTCGAGCACGCCGGTCACCGACGGGAAGTTCGTAACGGCAAGATCTTCCTGACCAGCGAAGACGGCGATACTTTCGTGATCAAAGCCGGTCCGGCGCACGAAGTGATCGGGACCAACTCCGTAGGCGAAGTGGTTCTCGCTTCGCCCGCAATCTCGCAGGGAAGAATTTTCATTCGAGGCGATAAACACCTCTACTGCATCGGCGAATCCACAAAGAAGTCGTTGGGCAATTGATCCAGGCTCGGCGCGATCAGATCGGCCTTCAACTCGCGGTGCGTGGTCAGCACGCCGATGGACTTCATTCCGGCGCGGCGCGCGGCTTCGACGCCCGCCGGGGCGTCTTCGACCACGATGCAATCGCGCGGCTCGACGCCCAGTTTCGCCGCGGCGGTCAGAAAAACGTCCGGCTCCGGCTTCCCCGCCCTGACCTCTTCCGAAGAAATCGCCACATCGAAATATTCGCCGATGCCGAGCGCGGCGAAGGCCGCGTCTATGTTGCCTCGCGGCGCCGATGTGCCGAGAGCCTGCAGCCATCCTTCGGCCTTCAACCGCTGCAGCCAATAGCGCGCTCCGGGCAAAAGCTCCAGCCCTTTCGTCCGAATCAAATCGCGATAGACCTCTTCTTTCGCCAGCGAGACGCGGGCGATGAATTCATCGGACAAATCCGCGCCCAGGCGCCCGCGCAGGATCTCGTCGTTGCGCTTGCCGAAATCCGCGACGTATTGCTCGTACGCCAGCGGAATGTTTTCAACCTCCGTTACCTGCCGCCAGGCTTCCCAGTGAAGGTCTGAAGAGTCGATCAATGTTCCATCCAGATCCCAGATTACTGCTCGTTTAAGAATGTTTGTCATAAGTATTACGCATTTACAGATGATTAAAGAATGAGCCGGCATTCTGCTTGATTAATGCCGGTGAACGCAAATTGACAGCTCTTGGCGGCGCGTGCTAGCTTCGCGCGCTTTGTATCAGTTCGAGTTAAATAAAAATCAGAGCGGCGATCAGACCCGGGACGGCGTCCGGCGGGCCGTTAAACGGCGCGGGTTGGCGCGCACATGGATCGAATACATCGTCGCGTGGACGATCCTGAAAGTCGTCAGTCTGGCGCCGCGCGCGCTCGCGCTGAGGGCCGGTCGCGCGGTCGGGGCGTTTGCCTGCGCTGTTCTGCCACATCTGCGCCGCCACGCGGAGATCAACCTCCGGCTGGCCTTCCCTGATCTCGACGATCGCGAACGGCGGCGGATCAGGCGCGGCGTGTTTCGCAACCTCGGACGGCTGCTGGGCGAAATCAGCCGGTTCCCACGACTCAATCGCGAAAATATTTCATCAATAGTCGTCTACGAAGGCCTGGAAAACTATCTTAACGCGGTAGCCGAAGGGCGCGGCGTGATCCTGTTGACCGGCCACATCGGAGCGTGGGAGTTGTCGGTTTACGCGCATTCGATTTACGGCCATCCGATGTCGTTTCTGGCGCGGCGCATAGACAACCCGCTGGTCGAACGGCTGGCCGAAAGTTATCGCGCGCGCTACGGCAATCGAAGCATAGACAAAAGAGGGTCTGTGCGTGAAGTATTGAAGACGTTGAAATCGGGCGGCGTGGTCGGCATTCTGGCCGACCTGAACACTTCCTCCGAAGAAGGCGTCTTCTGCGATTTCTTCGGCCTGAAGGCCTGTACGACCGCCGGGGTGGCGACTCTGGCTTTGCGCGCCGGCGCGGTCGTTTTGCCGGGCTATCTGATCTGGGACGAGAAGGCGCGGATTCACCGCCTGCATTTCGAAGCGCCGGTCGAAACGATCAACACCGGCAATCAAAAAGAAGACGTGATCGCCAACACCGCGCGCTACGCCAAAGTCCTGGAATCCATCATCCGTCGCCATCCGGACCAGTGGCTGTGGATACATCGCCGCTGGCGCACGCGGCCCGAGGGCGAACCGGAGATATATTGATTGCGGATTGCGGATTGCGGATTTTTGGTTGTCACCCAGTCAGATGAAGATGATTACACCCATCGAGAGCGAAAATCGATACCAGGCGCCGACCGGCGAAAATCAATCCGCAATCCGCAATCCGCAATCCGCAATCGAAGAATCCGCAATCCGCAATCCGCAATCCGCAATCCCGATAATGATCGTCGCCGGCGAGGCTTCGGGAGATAAACATGGCGCGAAGCTGGTCTCGGCGCTGCGCGCGTTGCGGCCAGACCTGCGATTTGAGTTTTTCGGCGCGGGCGGCGACGAGATGAGGCAGGCCGGAGTCGAAACCCTGGTGGACGCTCGCGAAGTGGCGATTATGGGCGCGCTCGAAGTCGCCAGAGCGCTGCCGAAATTCCTGCGCGTCTTCCGCCGACTGAGCGAATCGGCCAACAAGCGAAGGCCCAGGCTTATCGTCCTGATTGACTGGCCCGAATTCAACCTGCGGCTGGCGAGGCGGCTCAAACGCGACGGCCATCGCGTGGTCTATTACATCAGCCCGCAAATCTGGGCCTGGCGGTCCTATCGAATTCGCGCCGTCCAGCGTTATATCGATAAGATGTTGGTGATCCTGCCGTTCGAGAAGGAATATTACGAGCGCGCAGGCGTAGAGGTGGATTACGTGGGCCATCCGCTTCTGGACAGCGCGCATGTGACGGCGACGCGCGAAGAGTTCAGCTCTGGCCACGGCCTCGATCCGTCGAAGCCGATCATCGCGATGCTGCCCGGCAGCCGCCATTCGGAGATGAAACACATCCTGCCGCCGATGGCCGAGGCCGTGAAACTCCTGAACCGGTCGCATCCGCATTTCCAGTTCATTCTCCCGCTGGCCCGAACATTCGACGCCGGCGAGATAGTTTCTCAAATCAATTCGACCAGGCTGCGCGTGATCGAACACGACACATACAACGCCGTCGCCGCCGCCGACCTGGCCGTAGTCGCCAGCGGAACCGCGACGCTCGAGACGGCGATCATCGGCTCTCCGCTCATCATCGTTTATCGCGCGTCACAATTGAATTGGCGAATTTTCCGCCCCCTGATCAACACGCCTTTCGTAGGCATGCCCAACCTGATCGCCGGAAAAGAGATCGCGCCTGAATTGTTGCAGGATGATTTGAACCCGGAGAAGCTGTCGAACCTGATTGTCGAGTTCCTGAGCGATCCGGCCCGGCGCGCCCGCGCCCGCGCCGACCTGGCTGAAGTGAGGAAAAAACTTGGCG
>DASUFM010000521.1:0-4828 GCA_036274535.1 Blastocatellia bacterium | reverse complement strand
GCGCCGGAACGGAGCCGTTCCGGCAAATCGTCAGGCAGCAACGACGCGCCTCTGGCCATCGCCGCCGCGCGCTCGATCACGTTTTCCAATTCTCGAACGTTGCCGGGCCAGGAATAAGCCGTGAGTAGCGCCAGGGCCTCGGCCGAGACTTCAAGCGGCGGCTCGCCGGAAGCTTCGGCGTATCTGGAGATGAAGTGTTCGATCAGCAGCGGAATATCGAAGGGGCGCTTGCGCAGCGGAGGAATGTTCAATTGAATCACGTTCAGGCGCCAGTAAAGATCTTCGCGGAATTTGCCTGTCCGCACTTCGTTTTCCAGATCGCGATTGGTCGCCGCCACCACGCGCGCCTTCACGCGGCGCTCACGGTCAGAGCCGATTCGGCGCGTCGCGCCGTCCTGCAGGACGCGCAGCAGCTTCGGCTGCATCGGCAGCGGCAGATCGCCGATTTCATCCAGAAAGATCGTGCCGCCGTCAGCCGTTTCAAACATCCCCGGCCGCGCCCCCCTGGCGCCGGTAAAGGCGCCGTCAGTATGTCCGAACAACTCCGATTCGATCAGTTCCGCCGGAATCGCCGCGCAATTGACCGGCACAAAAGCCCCGCCGCGCCCCGAAGCGTCGTGAGTCGCGCGGGCGACAAGTTCCTTACCCGTGCCTGATTCGCCGATGATGAGCACGGCGCCGGCCCTGCGGGCGACGAGCGCGATCTGCTCGAATAGTTCGCGCATCGGCTTCGACGCGCCGATGATGCGGGACGGCGTCAAAGGCAGTTCCCGCCGCAATCGCGCCTGCTCGCGCCGCGGCGCGCTGCTCTCCAGCGCTTTCACCACAAGCCCAAGCAGTTTCTCCTTATTGAATGGCTTGGCCAGGTATTGAAAAGCGCCGGCCTTCACCATGCCGACAGCCTGCTCGACGGAGCCGAAAGCCGTGATCACGATCACAGGCGTTTCACCTCGCCGCGCGCGGACGGCGGCCAGAATCTCGTGCCCCGTTACCTCCGGCATCTGCACGTCGGTGATGACCAGATCTATGAATTCGCGGTCGTTCTCGATTTGCTTAAGCGCCGAGCGACCATCCGCCGCCGTGAGCGTTTCATAACCCGCTTCCTCCAGCAGCAGTTTCATCAGGTCGCGCATATCATCGCTGTCTTCGACGATCAGCGCGCGAATATTTCCGGCGTTTTGCGCGTTCATTAATTATTCACCTGCCTTAAAGCATATCGTAGCATATTGGCTTTGCATATTAGCTTTCGAATTGCGGAGATTAGCCACAGAGTCACAGAGACACAGAGAAGGAGAGTAATGAGCAGAGAGATCGCATGTTTAAAGCGCCGATTGTCTCTATTTCCCCACGTCTCTCTTCTCTTCGCCTCTGTGTCTCTGTGACTCTGTGGCTAATCTCCGCAATTAAAGATCAAATCGTCCGATAATGCTGGTGATTGCGATCGCCAGCTCGGTGGCGTTGACCGGTTTGGGCATGTGCATCTGGAAACCGGCGGCCAGCGCCTGCACGCGGTCTTTGGTTCGGCTGTATGCGGTCAGCGCGATCGCCGGAATCCGTCCGCCCTCATCCGACTCCATCGCTCGCAGCCGGCGGATCAGGCTGTAGCCGTCTTCTCCAGGCATGGCGATGTCCGACACGATCAGATCAGGCAGGGGATTCTGGCGCTCCAGGGCTTCAAGGGCGGCTTCGGCCGAAGCCGCCGTGATGACTACGGCGCCGTATTGCTGCAATCTGATCGCCAGCAAATCACGCGCATCAGCCTCATCATCCACCACAAGGATGCGCAAACCGGCGAGTTTGGGCTGGTCGACGGCGTCAATCGTTTTATCGATTTCGATCGCGTTCATTTCCGAGACTGCGCGGCTCCCCGCCAGCGTGGGGAGAGTGACGGTGAAAGTGGCGCCATGACCTTCGCCCGCGCTCTCGGCTTTGATCGCGCCCCCATGCATTTCGACCAGTCGCTTGGCGAGCGCCAGTCCGAGGCCCAGCCCCCCCTGGCGCCGCGCGCTGGATGAATCAGCCTGGCGGAAGGGGTCAAAGACGTAAGGCAGGAAATCAGGGGTGATGCCTTTGCCGGTGTCGCTCACGATGATCCTGGCTTCCGACTTGCCGCGCTCCAGCCGCGCCTTCACGCGCCCGCCGGGTTCGGTGAATTTAATCGCGTTGGAGAGCAGGTTCCAGAAGACCTGCTGCAGCCGATTCGCGTCGCCCAGGATCAGCCCCGGCGCCGAATCGAAAGTCACGAGTAGCGCGATGTCTTTGGCCTCCGCCGTCGGACGCACGACATCCAGCGATTCTTCGAGCAGTTCGTCGAGGTAAAGCGGTTGCGCTTCGATGCTCAGCTTCCCGCTCAAAATGCGCGTCGTGTCGAGCAGATCTTCGATCAATTTACTCTGAAGCTCGGCGTTGCGTTCGATCGTCTGAAGCGCGCGCTCGTACACCGGATCGCCGGGCCGCCTGGACCGCAACACCTCGGCCCAGCCGAGCATGGCGCTCAGTGGCGTGCGCAGTTCGTGCGAGACGATGGCGAGAAATTCGTCTTTCGCTCGAGCGTTCGCTTCGGCTTCGGCGCGGGCGGTCTGTTCGCGCTGAAGCGCTTCCAGAATCCGCCTCACCTGCTCGTCGCCCTGCTCGGCGAATTCAGTGAGCCGGCACAATGCGCGGCGCGCCTGACCGTCTTCATCGCGTTCGATCCATCCGGTCTCATAGACCGTTTGATAGTCGCCGCCGCGGTGGCGTAAACGGTACTCGACCTGATAGCTTTCGGCTCCTTTCTCCAGCGCCGCCGTGACGCGCTCCTGCACTTTCGCCCGGTCCTCGTGATGGATTAACTCGATCCAGTCGTCGCGGCTGAAGCCCGCCGCAGGCGGCGTATAACCGAGCAACGCGTCGGCTGCGCGCAGGCGACTGATCCGGTTACTTTTTATTCGCCATTGATAGAGCATAATCCAAAATGTCATGAAGAGGACTTATAGGTTCTATAAGTCTCATTAACTAAATCGGACCGCACAAGATTGGGGCGCCGAGTCAGTACCGCGACCGGTAGGGAGCGTTAACCAGGCATCTGCGACGCTCGCTACCGCTCGCGGTACTGACCCAATCTCGCATGGTCTGATTTAGGCCAATTTTCCAGTTAAACTCGCGATACTCATTATCAGCTCGTAAAGCTCGACCGGTTTGGGCATATGCATCTGAAAACCGGCGGCGAGGGCGCGCAGGCGATCTTCGTCGCCGGCGTAGGCGGTTATCGCTATGGCAGGCGCCTTGATTCCTTCCTTTCGCAGCCGCCGTATCAATTCGTAACCGCCTCCTCCGGGCATGGCGATGTCCGCAATCACGATTTCGGGGCGCCACGCGGCAATTGTCTTCAACGCCTCGGCGATGCCTCCCGCGGTTCGAACTTCAGCCTCTTTCATGGAAAGGACGGTGGCCAGCAACTCTCTCGCGTCCGCTTCGTCGTCCACCACCAGCGCTTTCACCCCGGAAAGTTTCGGCGCCGAATCCGCCACGGCCTTCTGATGATTCTTCGCAACCGGTGTGGCGCCTTCATACGAAGGCGAAGGCTCGTACGGCGCGGCCACCGGAAGCGAGATTCTGAAAGTCGCGCCCTGCCCCAAACCGGCGCTCTCGACGTCTACGGCGCCGCCATGCATTTCCACCAGGCTCCGTACGATGGCCAGGCCCAGCCCCAATCCGCCGTGCCTCCTGGTGATGCTGCCGTCGGCCTGTCGAAACCGGTCGAAGACGAAGGGCAGGAATTCAGTCGCAATTCCGATGCCAGTGTCAATCACCTCGATTTCGGCCTGTCCGCTATTCGTCTTCTTAATCTCCCTGAGGCAAACTTTTACTGAGCCTCCCGAAGGAGTGAATTTGACGGCGTTGTGGACCAGATTCCAGATCACCTGTTGGAATCTGTTGCGGTCTAAATGGAACAGGTCCGACACCGGATCGAGATCCGTCTGCAACCGCACTCCTTTGGATTCCGCCACCAGCCGGACCGATTCGACCGCCGCTTCGATGACCGAGGCGAGATCGGTCGGTTCGAGATCCAGAGACAAATTACTGGTGATGATGGACGAAACGTCGAGCAGGTCATCAACCAGTTTTTTCTGCGTGCGGGCGTTGCGTTCGACTGTCTCCAGCGCGCGCGCTTTGCCAGCTTCGTCTAAACGCCCTTCCCGCGCGAGCGTGACCCATCCGAGCATGGCGTTGAGCGGGGCGCGCAGCTCATGCGAAACAGTGGCGAGAAATTCGTCCTTCAGCCGATTGGCTTCTTCGGCCTCCGCCCGAGCCGCCTGAGCGCGCGAGAGCATCTCGGCGCGCTCGGTCTCGGCCCGCTTGCGGTCGGTTATCTCCTGCTCCAGGGCGGTGGCGTGGCGCTGCAGGTCGGCGTAGAGCCTGGCGTTTTCATAAAAGACGACCGCCTGGGTCAGCGTAATGGTGAAGCGCTCGTCCGCTTCACTGAACGCAGGCGCGCCGATCTTCTCCGCCAGAAAGAGCCATCCCGCCACAGGGCCCGCCACAGGGCCCGCCACAGGGCCCGCCATAGGGCCGCGCGCGGCCGCGGGGTGTTCCGGCTCCGTCGTCGCGGGCGCCGGTCGCCCCTGATTAAGGATCGGCGCGCCGACGAACGATTTGACGGGCGCCTGTTCCGGCGGAATGCGCAGCCCGTTCACTCCAGGAAGGCGAAGCGATCTGGCGCCCGCGAACCTCTCTTTAAGGAGTCGTTGACAAGCTTCCGGGACGCCGGACTTGACGGCCGCCTCACGCTCAAAGCCGCTGGTGAAGAAGTGGCGCAGCGCCTGGCCGTCGTCTTCCAGAATGCCGA
>DASUFM010000520.1:0-12031 GCA_036274535.1 Blastocatellia bacterium | reverse complement strand
GACACAAATCGAGTCACGGAATATCAAATCCGCAATCCGCAATCCGCAATCCGCAATCAGACGATTCCTGCTGAGACGGATGCTAACGCGGGGCGTTCTTCCGCCTTACGCTGGCGATAGCCGCTGGCCCGATAGGCGGCGAGCGGATCGATGGCGCCGCCGGCGCGTTGGCGCGCCATCGCGATGACCGGCGCCACGTCGGTCGTGAACGCCCGTTTGAGCGTGGCGAGCGCCGCCATCGCGTCGCATTTCTCCTGCGCCTCTTCGAGCGCGGCGCGGTCGACCAGATGCGCCTGCACGTATGCCCGCTGCAACTCGACCGCGCTCATCATCAGCGATTCGATCGGGTCGGTCACGTTGTGCGACTGGTCGAGCATGTACGCCGGGTTGAAATCGGCCGTTCCGGCGATTTCGGCGTCGACCAGCTCATTGAAGATCAGGAAGAGCTGGAAGGGCTTGATCGAACCCGCGTCGAGGTCGTCGTCGCCGTACTTGCTGTCGTTGAAATGGAAACCGCCGAGTTTGCCGAACTGTATCAGCCGCGCCACGATCATTTCGATATTGACGTTCGGCGCGTGGTGCCCCAGATCGACCAGGCATTGCGCCTTCGGTCCCAACTGCGTGGCGCAATAATAGTTCGTCCCCCAGTCATTGATGACCGTCGAATAGAAGGCCGGTTCATAAAGCTTATGCTCCATAAACACGCGCCAGTCGTCGGGCAGGGCTTTGTAAATCTCGCGCAGGCTGTCGATGTAGCGTTCGAGCGCGCGGCGGAAATGCTGCTGTCCCGGAAAGTTTCCGCCGTCGCCGATCCAGACCGTGTGAGCCCTGGAGCCGAGTTTCCTGCCGATCTCTATGCATTCCAGGTTGTGTTCGACGGCCTGTTCGCGCACGTTGTGATCAGGATGCGTCAGGCTGCCGAACTTGTATGACAGTTTCTGCCCGGCCTGATCCTGAAACGTGTTGGAGTTCATGGCGTCGAAGCCCAGGCCCAATGAAGCGGCGAAATTTCGCAGTTCGGCCGGGTCTTCAGGTTTGTCCCAGGGGATGTGAAGCGAGACGGCCGGCGTCGCGCGGACGAGCCGGTTAATAGTCGCGCAATCTTCCAGCTTCTCGTAAACGCCCCGCGGCTCGCCCGGCCCGGGATAGCGCGCGAACCGCGTCCCGCCAGTGCCCACTCCCCACGACGGCACGGCGACTTTGAACGATTGCGCCTGCGCGGTGAGCTTCTCGATCTCCACGCCAAGCCGCCAAAGTTGACGCCCCAGATGCTCGTAATCTTCGTCCAGCCAGTCCTTCGCCTTCCGGTTCTGCTCGGCGATGAAAGAATCGCTGATCGCAAATGTCGTACTCATGATTCCCCTCCAAAGCTTTAGCCACAGAGGCACAGAGACACAGAGACAAGACGGAAAGATTGAAGGAGATATCTTTTCATGATCTCTGTGTCTCTGTGCCTCTGTGGCTAATTTTATCTATCGCAGAAAGCCGTCCTGCAACCCGCCGTCCACGGGAATGACGTGGCCGGTTGTTTTCGACATTCGGGGCGAGACGAGCAGGAAGATGGCTTCTGCCTGGTCTTCCGGCTCGATCGGCGTCTGCGTCAGTGTCCGCTTCGCGTAGAAGTTCGCCAGTTTTTCGCGCAAGGCTTCGGTGGATTCGCCTTCGCTGAAATCGATCGCGTACTTCACGAGCGACGAGATCACGCGGTCGCGCGGGAACATCGAACTGCCTTTGACAACGGTTGCGGGCGCGACTGCGTTAACGCGGGCCAGCGGCGCCATTTCGATGGCCAGTTCCCGAACCAGATGGTTCGCGGCCGCTTTGCTCGCGTCGTAAGCCAGGCTGCCTTTTTTGGCGACGACGGCGTTGGCGCTCGTGGTCAACACGACGTTCGCCGGGAGTCCCTGTCGCTTGAAAATTTTGTTCGCCTCATCGGCGACCAGGTAAGCGCCGGTAACGTTGATTGCGAAAGTCTTCTCCCACAGGCGGTCTTCGATGTGTCCGGTCTTGTCCGGCGGGACGAAGACGCCCGCGGTCACGACTACGGAATCTATCCCTCCATAGGCGATCAGCGCTTCCTCGAACATCCGCGCGACGCTTTCGCGATTCGTGATGTCGCAGCCGAGGCCGATCGCGGGGCCGCAGTTGCTGACGCCCGTGCCCGCCACCCCTATGCCCTCGCCGTATTTGGCGATGATCTCGTTCGCGGTCGCTTTCGCGGCCGCTTCGTCAAGATCCACGCAGACGATGTGCGCCCCTTCCCTGACCAGCCGCAGCGCCGCCGACTTGCCGATGCCGCTTCCCGCGCCGATAACGACGACGACCCGGCGGTCGAGTTCCTTCTCCGGCGGCAAACGGCGGAGCTTGGCCTCCTCCAGCAGCCAGTACTCGATGTCGAACGCTTCCTGTTCGTCCATCGCTTCGTACCGGTCAATCGCCTCGGCGCCGCGCATGACTTCGATCGCGCAGTTGTAAAATTCGGCCGTCACGCGCGACTCGCTCTTGTTTTTGCCCCAGGCGATCATTCCAATTCCGGGGATCAGGATCACCGTCGGGTTCGGATCGCGCATGGCTGGCGAATCGGGCCGCCTGCAGCGATTGTAGTAGGCCGCGTAATCCCGGCGGTATTTCGCCAGTCCATCATCCAGCAGCGATTTCAGCGATTCTATGTCGCCCGCGCCCGGGTTCCAGTCCACGAAGAGCGGCTTGATCTTCGTGCGTAGGAAATGATCCGGACACGACGTCCCGAGTTCGGCCAGACTCGGGCCGTCCACGCTGTTGACGAACCGCAGCATCTTAGGGTCGCTCTGCACGGTCGCCACGACTCGCCCCGATTTCGAAATGGACCCCGAAAGCCTGCCCCGCAGCCACGGCAGCAGCTCGACGAGCGCGCGATCGCGTTCGGCGTCGGACAGGGCTTCATGTTTACGGCCCCCGAAGGTCTTCTCGCCTTTGTCCAGGGCTTCGATGTATTGAGTCGCGCGATCGATGATTTCGAGCGCGGTCTCGTAACATGTCTTGTCGTTATTGCTCCAGGACGACATCCCGTGATGGCCCAGCACGACGCCTTTCGCCTGCGGGTTGTCCTTGATCAACTGCTCGATCAGCAATCCGATGTCGAAGCCGGGACGCTGCCACGGAACGTACAATACCTCGTCGCCGAAAATGTCTTTGGTCAGCCGCTCCTGGTCGACCGAGGCCGCGATCGCGATGACCGCGTTCGGATGCAGGTGATCCACGTGCCGGTACGGCACGAAGGTGTGCAAAGGCGTATCGATCGAACAGGCGCGCGGATTGAGATTGTAGACGCAGTGGCTGTAGAGCGGATACATCGCGTCCTCTACGGGCGTCTTTGGCCCGCGCTCCGGATCGTTCAGATAGAGCGGCTTCATCGCCCGCACTTTGTCCAGATAGAGCGACGCGAATCCATCGCGCTTCGCCGTGCGCAGGTCGCCGCCCGACCCCTTGATCCACAGGACTTCGACGTCCTGCCCGGTCAGCGGGTCTCGCTCAGTCAGCTTCGACGACGTGTTGCCGCCTCCGGTGTTGGTCAGCGTCAGGTCTTCGCCGAGTTTGTTCGATCGATATACCAGCCGATCCACGCCTTTCAGCTTTTCGGCTTCTTCGTCTTTCCAGAGATATTTGACGTGTTTGAATTCCTTTTTACTCATTGGTTCACGGTTGACAGTCAGATACTGTTCTAAAACTTCGATTTTAGCCTGCGGAGCAGGCGATAGCATAAAGCCTGGGGCGTGAGCCCCAGGAGAAGGACAGTTAAGGATGCGAAGCCCACGAAGTGGGCGACAGCCGATGAACTGCCGCCCGTTTTACGGGCTTGATGGAGATCAAAACTTGACCTGGGGTTCCGCCTTCGGCGCCACCTCAGGCTTTATGCTGGCGCCCGCTCCGCGAGCCAAGCGTTCGGTCGTAGGTTTCAGGTTGTCAGCAAAATATATTCGGGTGATTTCAAGATTTGATGATGATCCACAACCAGAGTGACTGTAGAAAGTCGCATTGATCGGGACAATCAGGAAATTACCCGACGCGCTTGATTCCACGATACGGAATGCCCGCCTGCCTTTTACAATGATTTAGACAAGATCGCTGTCAGCCCTATATTGATTGACGTTCCACCATGCGGAACGATTTATTCGGTTTGAATAGGATAAATCAGCCCGACATTTTTTGGCGTGATGAGTTGGTGTTTGACGAAGACTGATGAAGGAATTTGCTTCTTTTGCAGTATCGCCAGAGAGAGCGGAATCAATTCTTCGCCGTACCGCTCGGGGAAATAAGCTACTGATCCGATGAGCCTGGCGCCTGGCCGCCGTAGTTCTTCGCGCGCCGCGCGGGTCGCGTTCTGGCCCATGACCGCGCACATCTGGCTGCGCCCCGCCTCTTCAAAAGCTCGCAGGGCGCCCAACGCGCTGGGGTCGTTGACGGCGGCGACCAGTGTTCGCTTCGGCTTGGTCTGTCGCAGGTAGCGGCGGACCACGTCCAGACTGTGCTCGAACTCGCCTTTGCCGTTCAGATGGACCATGGAGCGGCTGTCTATGCCCGGCAGGGCTTCGCTCAGGCCGGCCACCATCCCGCTGATCCGCAGTTGCGGCAGCGGCCCCGCGATAGGCAATTCCAACAGGAGCAGCGCTTCGACATCCCCGTTCCAGTTCTCCCTGGCCCATCGGCCCAGCGCCTGGCCGCCTATCAAACCGGCGCGATAATTGTCGGCGCCGAAATAGACGGCGCCGGGATGCGGAATCTCGATGGCGACCACCGGAATGTTGGCCTCTATGAATTTGGATGAGATGATCGGCGCGACGTGCTCATAAGTCTGGAATTCCAGCACCAGGTTGACGCCCTCCTTGATCAACAGGTCGGCGTTGCGCAGCGCCGTCTTCGGACTGTAACGGTTGTCGACGGCGATCAGTTGAATGTGTTCGCGGGTTGCGACGCGGTGGATGCTCTGGCTGACGTCGCGGGAGAATTCCGAATCGGTCGTTTGCGATGCGAAACCCAGCTTGAAACTGGACCGCGCCAGAGGCTGAATCTGGCTGCGGTAAGTCCCCTTGCTGACTCGCTCGATCAGACCGCCCTTGACAAGACTCTGCGACAGCCTGAAGCAGGTGGTTTTACTCAGCCCGGTGCGCTCGACCAGTTGTTTCAGCGTCACGACCTCTTCCGGGAAATTGAACGCCTGCAAAAGGCGACAGGCTCGAACCACGGCCTCGACGGTTTCCGTCTCTCTAGTCATATCAGTTGATGGTTGAATGGGCGTCTCAGCCACGAATGAACACGAATAAACACGAATCTATTTCTTTGTCTTGCATTATCACCTGGTTTTCCAAGCTTCCGCTCTTATTCGTGAATATTCGTGTTCATTCGTGGCTGAAATCTTTTGTTCTTGAAATCTATGAATTCTCTATCTGAGCGATTTTGGCCTGTTTCTTCAGGCTTCTTGCGTAAGTCGTTTTGTTCGCTTCGCGCATCTTGAAGTATGACTCCAGGCGCTGCAGCGTGTTTTTCAAGGCGTTGTTGATGTGGCGCCGCATCGCTTCTGCGGCGGCTTTAGGCGGCCCGCTGACCAGAACGTCCGCCAGATCCTGGTGGCGGCGCGAAGGCTCTTCGGAAGTGTTCTTACGCGGGGCGCAAAGCCAGGTCGAGGCCAGGATCTGATTCTTTTCAATCGCATCGCACAGAGGCTGGCAATGCGCTCCTTCCGCGATGCGGCGATGCAGCTTTTCGTGCAATGTCAAATATAAAAAGCGGTCGCCCTCCGGTTTCGCGCCCAGCGCGTCCACGCGCGCCGCCAAACGCTGCAGATCAGACCTCTCCTGCGGCGTGGCGACCGACGCGAAGAGCTTGGCCGCCTGCACCTCCAGGGCTTCGCGCACGACGTAATGTCCTCGCACGTCGTCTTCCGTGGGGACTTTTACTCTGGTTCCCGCCCTGGGGCGGCTTTCGAGCAGCCCTTCAAGTTCCAGACGCTGCAGCGCCTCCGATACCGGCAACAGGCTCATTCCCAGCTCCGTGGCGATCTTGCGCCGCGAAATTACTTTACCAATGGCCAGTTCGCCGCGCAGGATCCGCTCGCGCAATATCACATAGGCTTCGCCCGCCAGACTGACTGTTTCCGTAGAGTCTTTCATCATTGCCTTCCTTATGTATTTTATATATGTATTTTATATCTTAATTATGACTATGTTCAGCGGCTACAGCCCGAAGTATGATACTCGGCCGTTAAAAGTCAAGGAACAGTCCGCCCGGTGTTTACTGATCTGATATGTCAGATTGGTGAAATTTCCTTGACGCCTGCCCGGTAGAGTCTGCATACTGCGGCTCGCCGTATCATCAAGGAAATTCTCAAACTGTCATTACAACTTTATTCGCTCTTCCAAAACCGGTCGGCTGGAGCCGATCGCCATGCAGAGCGCAAATTTCAGCAGGAAGCTTTTAAAAGTATGAACACAGACGACGCCACGACTTTGCCCGCGCCCATATCTGATAAGGCATGGGAAGCGATTCAGGGCGCATACGATCTGCAGGTGCATGTCGCTCCCGACGTGATCGAAAGGCGCACGGACGATATTGATCTGGCGAAAGACTTTCTCGTTCGAGGTTTGCGCGGCTTTGTGCTGAAATCGCATTACATTCCGACGGCCGAGCGGGCGCAGGTCGTGACGAAGGCCGTGCCGGGAATTGAAGCTTATGGGGCCGTTTCGCTCAACCACAGCGTCGGCGGACTGAACCCGGTCGCCCTGGAAATCGCCGGACGTTCGGGCAATAAAATCGTCTGGATGCCGACTGTGGACGCCGCGAACGAAACGGCGGGACGGCTCGATGGCGGCAATCTCAAGCTCCCTTTCTGGGCGAAGATTCAACGCGAGATCGCGGCCGCGGGCATCACGCGGCCCCCTATGACCGTCCTCGACGCCGATGGAAAGATTTCGGACGAGGTCAGGCAATGCCTGGAGCTGATTGCGAAATACAACATGATCCTGGCCACCGGACATCTCGGCCGCCATGAAATCTTTCCACTCGTCAAGGAAGCGCGGAGTCTGGGCGTCAGGCGCATCGTCGTCACGCACGCCGAATTTCCGTCGCAGAATCTCTCGGGCGCCGAGCAGGCTGAGCTCGCCGACCTGGGCGCGATCATAGAACACTGCTTCACCACTTATCATACTAACAAGGCGCCATGGGAAGCGGTTTTCGCCAACATCCGCGCGACCGGCGTCGAACGCTCGATGCTTTCGACCGATCTGGGACAGGCGGCCAACCCGCCGGTCGCCGAAGGCTTCGCGATGTTCGCGCAAAAGCTGCTCGACGCCGGATTCACCGCGGCTGAAATTAACCTGATGGCCGCGACAATTCCGCGAAGTTTGATCGAGTAGAACCGAATGAAGACTTTTAGCCACAGAGCCATAGAGACACAGAGAAGAAGAGACGGACAGACTGCGGGGACGAGGCGATTCAATCCCTCCATCCGTCCGTCCATCCATCCATCCATCTCTCTGTGACTCTGTGTCTCTGTGGCTAAACAGGGGCAGACATGGATTTTTCGAATGAACGATTGCTGGTGGTCAGCGCGCACGCGGCCGATTTCGTATGGCGGGCGGGCGGCGCTATAGCCTTGTACGCGTCGCGCGGCGCCCGCGCCCGGGTGATGTGTCTTTCATACGGAGAGCGCGGCGAATCGCAGGGGCTGTGGAAGAAGGAAGGCATGACGATCGAACACGTCAAACAGGTTCGCCACGAAGAGGCGAGCAAGGCCGCCGAAACGCTCGGCGCGGAAATACGCTTCTTCAACGCGGGTGATTATCCGTTGAAGCCCACGGACGAATTGATCGAAGAACTGGTGCAGGAATTCCGCGGCTACCAGCCGACCTGCATGATGACGCATACGCCGGTCGACCCGTACAACGGGGACCACGCCGAAGCGTCGCGGTTGACGATGAACGCCCGTGTTTATGCGCAGGCGATGGGTTATCCGAGCCGGCACAAACATCTGGGCGCGCCGCCGCTCTTTTATTTCGAGCCGCACCAGACCGAGATGTGCCAGTTCAAGCCTGACGTGCTGCTGGACATCACGCCGGTCTTCGAGACCAAGGTCAAGGCCATGCATTGCATGGACGCGCAGACGCATTTGTGGAACTACTACACCGACGTCGCCAAAAGGCGCGGGACGCAGGGCGGGCGCAATTCAGGCAATCCGCAGATCGTTTATGCGGAGGCCTTCCAACGCGTCTATCCGCAGGTCGTAATGGACGCTCTCAAATGAAGCATAGAATAGTCAGAAAGATCGCGCGCGCCGGCGCCGAGACGATCGAAACGCTCGGCCGGCAGGGCGTCGCCACCGTTCACGAAGCGCAAGGGCGCTCTGGATTAATGCGGCCGTACATGCGCCCGATCTATACGTCGGCGCGGATGGCGGCCTCGGCGGTCACCGTGCTCGCGCCGCCGGGCGACAATCTGATGATCCATGCCGCGATCGAGGTCTGCCAGCCGGGCGACGCGCTGGTCGTCGCGACGATTTCCGAATCGACGGACGGCATGTTCGGCGAGCTGCTGGCGACTTCCTGCCGGGCTCATGGAATCGTTGGGCTCGTGATTGACGCGGGCGTGCGCGACGTGGCCGATCTGACCGCGATGAATTTTCCGGTCTGGGCGAAAGCGATCTCGGCCCAGGGCACGGTCAAAGCCAGTCCGGGATCGGTCAATGTCGAGATAGTTTGCGCGGGAGCGACGATCCGCCCCGGCGACGTCATCATCGGCGATCAGGACGGCGTGGTGGTTGTAAGACGCGAGACGGCGGCGGAGGTCGCCCGTCTCGGCGCGGAGCGAATAGAGAAGGAAGAGAAAAACCGGGAAAAATTGAAAGCGGGCGAACTCGGCGTGGATTTTTACGGGTTACGCGCTAAACTGAACCAACTTGGAGTCGAGTACACTGACGAATAACAAATCAAATAAATAAGATCCTTGGGCGCTTATTTGCCTACTTTGCACGCTTTGCTTGGATGAAAAGATGACCTGGAATCGCCAGGTCATAGCGCCTATCAACAGATAGCCATTCCAAATTGGCTGGTCAATCTGGTGGAAGGCTGCTGACGTTCCTTTCTTTTACGCGCGTCTATTTTTACGCGCGCCTATTAAACGATTATGGAGATCAAGATATGCAAAGGATCATCAGGTTCAGCTCTTTTTTCATCCTTGCCATCGCGCTTGCTTCGGTAACGGTCGCTCAGACCACGAGTGGCTCGATCGCCGGAACCGTCACCGACACAAATCAGGCCGCCATAGCCAATGCGACGGTCAAAATCACTGACGAATCCAAAAACTTCACTTTGAGCGCCACGGCGGACAGCGGGGGACGCTTCGTCTTTCCGCAGGTCCCGCCGGGCACATATAAACTGACGGCCGAAGCCACCGGCTTCAAGAAACTGGAACGCACCGGCATTGCGCTGGTCGCCAACGACAAACTCACGCTCGGCGAACTCGCTTTGCAGGTGGGAGCGGCCAGCGAGACGATCACAGTCACCGCCGAAGCCACGCTCATCCAGGCCGAGAGCGCGGAGAGATCTTACGCCGTGCAGGGCGAGGTAGTGCGCAACATCGCCGTCAACGGGCGCAATTTCGCGCAACTGGCATCCATCTCCGCCGGCCTCATCACCACGTCCAGCAACGGCACGGCGGACGACATTACCCAGATCAGCGCCAACGGGCTGCGCACCAGCGCCAACAACCTTCAGATCGACGGCGTGGCGACCGTGGACACCGGCAACAACGGCCAGTTGGTCCAGGTCACTCTCGACGCGATCGCCGAGTTCAAGGTGCTGACCTCGAACTATCAGGCCGAATACGGGCGCTCGGCGGGCGCGCAGATCAGCGCTGTGACGCGAAGCGGTGGGAAAGATCTTCACGGCTCGTTTTACGCGTTCCGCCGCCACGACGGGATGAACGCCAACACCTGGCTCAACAACCACACGCCGAGCCGGGACGCGGCGGGCAATCTCAGGAGCTTCACGCCGAAGCCGAAGACCGACCAGCGCGACATCGGCTACACCATCGGCGGGCCGGTCTATATTCCGAAGCTTTTCAACACGAGCAAGGACAAGGTCTTCTTCTTCTTCTCCCAGGAGCATCAGAAGAGATTGACCCCGCCCACCGGGCCGACTCGCGTGACGGTGCCGACGGCGGCCGAACGCCTGGGCGATTTCTCCCAGAGCGTGGACAACGCCGGCAATAAAATCTTTATTAGAGATTCGCGCTTGTCAGGCGTCTGTAACTCTACAGATCAGACCGCCTGTTTCCGCGACCCCTCGCGTGCGACCAGTAGCAATCCGATGGGCTTGAACATAATTCCGCAGGACCGCCTTTACCAGAACGGTCTCAACATCCTGAAAATTTACCCGCTGCCCAACACTATCGGCACGGGCTTCAACTACTCCACCGAAGAGCCGACCAGCGCGCCGCAGCGGCAGGACCTGATCCGCGGCGACTGGAACATCAATGACAGCTGGCGGGCGAACGGGAAATACCTCTTTTACAAGAACGCCCCCGTCCAGCCATACGGCTCGTTCGTGCTCGGCACCAACATGCCGGACTTCGCGACGGTATTTAAGAACAACCGTTACCAGGTGTCCGGCACGGTGACGGGATCGCTCAGTCCGACCATGGTGCTGGAGGTGACATTCGGCCAGAGTCATAACTCCATTGACATTCTGCCGACCAATGAGAATTTCAACAAGACGGACCTCGGCTTGAGCAGCCTTCCGCTACTTCCCACGAAGGGAGTGCAACTCGATCTGCCTCCGCAATTCATCTTCAACGGCGGCCGCATCTCCAACGGACCGAACATCGGTTCGAACAACGCGCCGTTCTACAACTTCAACACGACGCGAGACTTCGCGGGCAGTCTCTCGAAGATTGTCGGGGCGCATAATTTCAAGTTCGGAGCCTTCTGGCAGAACAGCTTCAAACCGCAGAGCAGCTTCGCGGCCAACAACGGCCAATACAATTTCGTCAACGACGCCGCGAACCCGCTCGACACGGGCTTCGGTTTCGCCAACGCGGCGATCGGCGTCTATAACACTTTCACACAGGCCTCCGACTACATCATCGGAGAGTACCGCTACAACAACGTCGAGTGGTACGCGCAGGACAACTGGAAGTTGACTCCCCGGCTGACTCTCGATTACGGCATGCGCTTCTATTGGATTCAGCAGCAGTACGACGAGAGTTCGCAGGCGGCCAACTTCCTGCCCGACCAGTTCAATCCGGCGCAGGCGTCGCTTCTCTACAGGCCGGTCTGCATCGGTGGAGTCAATCCATGCAGCGGGGACAACCGCCGCGCGGTCGATCCAAGGCTGCTCGTTCCCGGCTTCGTCGCGACGACGGCCAACACGATTCCAGGCTTCAACATCGGGCGGCTGGTGCCGGGCACGGGATCTCTGACCAACGGCGTATTTCTGGCGGGCAAGGAAATAGAGCAGGGGCTCTATCGCAATCGCGGCGTTCATTTCGCGCCGCGCTTCGGTTTCGCCTATGACGTGTTCGGTGATCAGCAGACGGTTATCCGTGGCGGCGCGGGAGTGTTTTATGACCGTCCGCAGGGCAATACCGTCTTCGACCTGGTGCAGAATCCGCCGACCACCACCCAGTCGACGCTCTTCTTCGGACAGATCCAGGATGTGGGCACGGGTCAGGCGCTGCTCGCGCCCCCCAATCTGGTGGCCATAGACCGCGAGGGCAAGATCCCGACGACCTACGCCTACAACCTCGGCGTGCAATACAAACTGCCGTTCGAGGCGGTGCTGGATGTCTCGTATGTGGGCACGTCGGGACAGCATCTGCTGCAGCGGCGCAGCCTCAACGCCCCGGCTTACGGCGCGGCCTACTTAGCTGCGAATCAAGACCCGACCAATAACACGACGAGCACAGCCCTCGGCGCGAAAGCATTGCCGTTGGACTTCCTTCGGCCCTATCAGAGCTTCGGGCAGATTCAATACATCGAGCCGGCCGCCAGCTCGAACTATCA
>DASUFM010000519.1:0-3184 GCA_036274535.1 Blastocatellia bacterium | reverse complement strand
TGTGATATCCCTCGGGTTCCAGAAAGAGCTGGTGGCGATCCTTGTCTGGGAATTTGACCACCTTATCTTCTATCGATGGGCAATAGCGCGGACCGACGCCGGTGATCTGGCCGCTGTAGAGCGGAGAACGACTGATGTTGTCACGAATCGTCTGATGGACTTTCAGTGTCGTATATCCGATATGACACGAAATCTGGCGTTGAGTGATGGCCCTGGTCCTGAAAGAAAACGGCGTAGGGATTTCATCACCCGGCTGCTCCTCGAAGGCCTTGTAGTCGATCGAACGTCCGTCGAGTCTGGGCGGGGTGCCGGTCTTGAGCCTGGCGATCCTGAAACCGAGTTCGCGCAAATTCTCCGCAAGTTTTATTGACGGCGGCTCACCCGAACGTCCTGCGGAAAACCGTCTCGCGCCGATGTGAATCAAACCGTTCAGAAAAGTCCCTGTCGTAATGACCACAGCTTCGGCCCTGAGCATGCGGCCGTCCATCAACTCGGCGCCTATGACATGACCGTCTTCGGTCAAAATTCTTACCGCCTCACCCTGCCGCAGATAAAGATTGGGGATGGCTTCGAGCTCGCGCCGCATCTGCTGCCGGTAGAGCGCGCGGTCGGCTTGCGCCCTGGGCGCCTGGACCGCCGGCCCGCGACTGCGATTGAGCATACGGAACTGGATTCCGGTCTGGTCTATGACGCGGCCCATCAAACCTCCGAGCGCATCGATCTCGCGGACCAGGTGTCCCTTGGCGATTCCTCCGATGGCCGGATTGCATGACATCTGGGCGACCATATCGAGATTGAACGTCACGACGGCCGTCTTCGCGCCGAGTCGCGCGGCGGCGTTAGCGGCTTCGCATCCGGCGTGTCCCGCTCCGATCACTATCACGTCGAATTGTTCGTCAAAGTAAGGCATGCGCTACTTTCCGATGCAGAATGTCGAGAAGATCTGGTTGATGATATCCGCGATGAGCGTCTCTCCGGTTATGACTCCTAAACTGCGCAGCGCCTGATGCAGATTCGCGAGGGCCACCTCTTCGGTGAATCCTGCGGCCAGGTCCTGCCTGGCCTGGCGCAATGCGGCCAGCGCATGTTCCAGCGCGGAGTAATGGCGCTCATTCGTAATTATAGCATCTTCGATACCGGCGCTGGATTCGGCGACGATCATCTTGTGGACCGCATGCCGCAGGTCGTCAATTCCTTCGCCGGTGAGCGCGGAGATTTTTACGACACGATCGGCGCCTGACAATTTGATTATTGCATCCTCTGAAAGCGCGGCGCCGAGATCGCATTTGTTGATGGCGTATAGACTGACCGGGAACTCCTTGAGCAAATCCATCTCTTCCACAGGAAGAATCGAGGTTGATTCGATTACGGCGATTATGAGGTCGGCCTCGCTGATCGCTGTCTTTGTTCTTTCAACGCCGATCTGTTCGACGATGTCCTCTGTTTCGCGGATTCCCGCCGTGTCTATCAAGTCTACCGGGACGCCGTTGATGATGAAGGATTCATTCAGCGTATCGCGCGTGGTGCCCGGCAGGTGGGTGACAATGGCTCTTTCCCTTCCGAGCAGCGCGTTGAAGAGCGACGATTTCCCTACGTTCGGCCGCCCGATCAACGCGAGCTTGATTCCCGAACGAATGAGTTTTCCCAGCCGATAGCTGGACGCCAGCGCGACGAGTTGTTCGATGAACTGATCAATGCGTGAAAGAAAGAGTTCGATATTCAACGGGTCCAGGTCGTCTTCTACGAATTCGACCGATGATTCGAAGTGAACGATCATCTCGACCAGTCCATCTTTTATCGGGCGCAGCCGCTTCGAGATTTCGCCCCTCAGCTGTCTGGCGGCGAGGCGCGCCTGATGAGTCGTTTGGGCGTGAATGAGGTCTTTGATAGCTTCGGCCTGCGTCAGGTCCATGCGCTGATTGAGGAACGCGCGCATGCTGAATTCGCCGGGTTGCGCCAGTTCGGCGCCGCAGGAGGTCAGTAGCCGAAGAATTTCCGACAGTACCACCGGGCTTCCGTGGCAGGCTATTTCGATCACGTCCTCACCGGTGAACGAGTGCGGCGCCTTGAAGAAGGTGATGATCGCGTCATCGATCGTCGCGCCGGTTTCAGGATTGATCAGATAATGGAATGACGCCCGATTGGGATCGAAGTCCGCCGAGACCCCGTCGCGCAGTAAGCGACGGGCCATGGCGACGGATCGATCCCCGCTGATTCGGATGACGCCGACGCCTCCGTAGCCTTGAGGCGTGGCGATGGCCGCAATCGTTTTGGATCGCTGCGAAGACATTTAATCCAGAGAGTTGGCTGCGCCTTCGGAGGGGAAATAGGGAAGGAAAGCTTCAGGCGTTTTTCAAGCGGGAAGAACTTTCACTCTTCGCATCTGTCCGTCTCCTTCGCTCTCCGTCCTGATTCCCTGAAAATCTACCAGCGCCGTATGAATAATCCGGCGGTCCTGCGCGTTCATCGGATCGAATGCGAAGGGAGTTTTAGACACTCTCACTCTCTCCGCCGCTTTACGGGCCATGATTTCGAGCTCCTGCTTGCGAGCGTCGCGATATCCGTTGGCGTCAAAATCGATCTGAGCTCCCGCCGCGACCGCGTCGGCGAAGGCCCGGCGGGCGATGTATTGCAACGCGTCGAGCAGTTCCGCGTTGTGTCCCAGGAGCAGCGGCAGATCGAATCCTTGGAACATGACTTCAATGGTGTTCGGCTCCGGTTCGGTCACTTCGACTCTAAGATCGAGCGACGATTTATCGATCAAATCGATTACGAAGCTTTCGACTTTGTTTTTCAATCCTTCGAAATTTTCCCGTGTCATAACTAATTTGCAAGAGCCTCTTTGGTTTTTCTTCCCTTCGAAGATTTAGGCCCCGGCTTTCCTTTCGGAGGTTTTGGTCCCCGCCCATCGGAATCAGATGAATCAGCGGCTGTCGCCGGCGGATTCGGCGGGTTGAGACGATTGATGATGTACTGCTGCCCGATACCTACCACGTTACCGACCATCCAGTACAGAGCCAGACCCGCCGGCGCGTTGATGAAGATCGCGACGGTCATGATCACCGGCATGAGATATTGAACCTTCTTCTGTATCGGATCGACCGTGGTCGGCGTCAGCGCCGTTTGCGCGATCATTGTAACGCACATGATGATCGGCAGAATAAAAAACGGGTCCTTCGAAGAG
>DASUFM010000518.1:0-2500 GCA_036274535.1 Blastocatellia bacterium | reverse complement strand
CCACGTCGGCATCGTGCGCGACGCGGATTCGTTTTATCACGCCTCGACTTCTGAGGGGGTCACCCTGTCATATTTCGATAAATCCGATAAGTATTGGAGAAGCAGGATAATCGGTTACAGGCGCATCTTCGCGCCGATCCGAAGAAGACCGGCGTCGGGAAAAAGGTAAGTCGGCGGCGACAGGGCGTGAGCGAAAATACCTGGCGCGCTCATGCCCGCGCCGAAACCGCTATTTAGATTGTGAAATGAAGCCTGGGGAATGAGCCTTCTTCTCCTGCGAATCCCAAACGATAATGATCTTTTCAATATTGACGTAAGCCGTCACGCCGTCTTTTTCCAGGTGAAGGACGTTGCCTTCGACCTTGGTCGCTTTACCGGTGACCGTAATCCCCTGACAGCAGACTTCGACTTCTTTGCCCAGGCGGTTCTCAAGAAAATTCCTCACAGCTATATTCCTCCGTAAATTGAGTTCCAACGCGACAACGATTCTACATCATCATTTTGCCGATGCGAAACTTGATGACGCATTGAGTAATGGGGCAAGATGGCGCCGGGAGGCCTCTGCCCGCCCATACCGGGAGGATTTGCATATGTGGCAAAAACGTTCGACACAGTGGCTGTTTATTTTCGGCGGTTGGACGCTTCCCGGGCTCTATTTCACCATTCAGGTCTATCTGCAGCATGTCTATGAGGCTCGTCCGATTACTTTGACACAGGCGCTGCTGCGCGGAATCGTTTTCTGGTTCTTATGGGTGGTATCTTCTCCGTTGATTTTATGGCTGGCGCGCACATTTCCGATCCCGCGCAGAGAATGGCTGGACGGATTGCTCTTTCACGCGCCGGCTGGATTCATTTTTTCATTCACCCACCTGCTCCTCTACGTCATTATTTCGTCCCGGCTGATCAAGGGCATATGGCCGGGCTCGGTCCCGGCGCTGCTCGCCGAATTTCAGCCGGTCTTCCTCTCGAGTATCGCCTGGTGGAGCCTGATCTACTGGATGATCCTCCTCACAATCTACGCTTTCGATTATTACAATCGCTATCAGGAAGGCCAGATCAGGGCCTCGAAATTGGAAACAGAGCTGGCGCAATCCCAGTTGGCGGCGTTGAAAATGCAACTGCATCCGCATTTCCTGTTCAACACGCTTCATTCGATCTCCGCGCTGATGCGCGAAGACGTGGAGGCCGCCGACGAGATGATCGCCCGCCTGGGAGAATTTCTCCGAATGACGCTGCGAAATTCCGGCGAGCAGGAGACGACCCTGGAACAGGAGTTGATGTTTCTGGAATGTTACCTGGAGATCGAGAGACTGCGTTTTCAGGATCGCCTGATGACGCGTATAGAAGCCGAACCGGAAGCGATGGACGCCCGCGTGCCGAACCTGTTTCTCCAGCCAATAGTCGAAAACGCAATCCGCCATGGCGTCGCCCGGCAAACGAGCGAGGGAGTGGTCGCGATCAGCGCGCGACGGGCTTCGGGCGAGCGCCTGCGCGTTGAAGTGCGGGACAACGGCCCCGGGTTGGCGCAGGCAATCAGCGTCACTGACGGCGTGGGACTCGCCAACACCAGATCACGTTTGCGGCGGCTTTACGGCGACGACCATAATTTCGGAATGACGAACGCGGCGGAAGGCGGGCTCGTCGTAACACTGGAAATTCCTTTTCATGTCGAGCCTTCACATCAGGATGCGACGCCATGAAACGATGAAAGGTTCGTAGTCCCGCCTTTAGGCGGAATAGTTTGACGTTGCGGAATTGATCTTTACCTGAAGATTCCGCCTAAAGGCGGGACTACGAACCGTTTTTCTGAGAAACACTATGCCTGATTCCAAACCGATTCGAGTTCTGATCGCTGACGATGAGCCGTTGGCGCGCAAACGCCTGCGCGATTTGCTCAAGGGCGATTCCGAAATCGTCATCGCCGGCGAATGCGCGAACGGCCCCGAAACGCTGACGGCCACGCGTGAACTCGCGCCTGACCTGATCTTTCTGGACGTGCAGATGCCGGGACTGGACGGCCTGGCCGTTTCCGAAGCGCTGAACGGCAGGGAAAGTCCGCTATTCGTCTTCGTCACTGCCTATGAACAATACGCCGTGCGGGCGTTCGATGTGCAGGCTGTCGATTACCTGCTGAAACCCTTCGACCGCGCGCGGTTCACGCAGGCGCTTCGCCGGGCGAAAGAGCGGCTCAGAGAAAAAGACCGGGACGACGTGAACCGGCGAATCTTCGGCCTGCTCTCCGAAATCAAGGGCAAGCCCCAATACCTGGACCGCCTGGTCATCAAAAATAACGACCGGGTCTTCGTGCTCAAAACAAGTGAGATCGATTGGATAGAGGCCGAGGGTAATTACGTTCGCATCCACTTCGGCAAACAATCCTCCCTGATGCGCGAGACTCTCACCCATCTCGCCGCGCAACTCGACCCTCGCAGGTTCCCCCGCATCCATCGTTCCCGGCTGGTCAACATCGATCGCATTCAGGAACTGCAGCCGTGGTCGC
>DASUFM010000517.1:0-4115 GCA_036274535.1 Blastocatellia bacterium | reverse complement strand
GGCCGTCCTGCTGGACATCAACCTGCCTGACGGTTCCGGCCTCGACGCGCTGCGCGAGATCAAGAAACGCCAGCCGCAGGCCGTCGTGATCATGATCACGGCCAACGTGCTCATCGAAGACACGATCGCGGCGTTGCGCGGCGGCGCTTACGACTTCGTCGGCAAGCCGGTCAACCTGAACGAGCTTCAGGTGACGATCCGCAACGGGATCGAGGCCGGCAGGTTGCGCAGGGAAGTCCATTCGATGCGCCGCGACCTGGCGCGCGAATTCGGCTTCGATCAGATCGTCGGTGACTCGCCGGCGATGAAGAGGATGATTCAGCTCGCCCACAAAGTCGCCGAGAGCGAGGCCTCGTCGGTGTTGCTGCAGGGCGAGAGCGGGACAGGCAAGGACCTCGTCGCCAAGGCGATACATTATGGATCGCGCCGCGCCGACAAGCCTTTCGTCGCCATCAACTGCGCGGCCATTCCCTCGACGCTCGTCGAGAGCGAACTATTCGGCTATGAGAAAGGCGCATTCACCGACGCCAAAGGACGCAAGGAAGGATTGTTCGAGCAGGCCGAGGGCGGGACGATATTTCTGGATGAGATCGGCGAACTCGAGATCGGCTTGCAGGCGAAGCTGCTGCGCGTGCTCGAAGAAGGCGCGTTCAGGCGCGTCGGAGGGCTGAAGGATTTGCCGCTCGACGCGCGCGTGATCGCCGCTTCCAACCGAGACCTGAAGGCCGAAAGCGAGGCCGGGAAATTCAGGCTCGACCTTTATTATCGCCTCTCCGTCATCCAAATCGACCTGCCGCCGCTGCGCGATCGCGGCGATGACGCGCTGCTGCTCACCGACTATTACATCAAAAACTTCAACGAAAAGCTCAGGAAGCGCATTCGCGGCGCCACGCCCGAAGTGGCTGAGATTTTCCGCCGCTACCGATGGCCCGGCAACGTGCGAGAGCTGCGCAACGTGATCGAACGGGCGATGATCCTCGAAGACGACGACCTGATCACAACGAATTGGCTGCCGCGCGTCGTCACGCCCGAGGCCCAGGGCGCCGAGGCTCCGGAGACAGTAACGACGCGAGTCGTGGCTCCCGCCCGGAAGGCCGCGAACACTAGCCTGGACGGCATGTTCCTTCTGCCGCCCGAAGGAGTTCATCTCGAATCGGTCGAGATGAGCCTGGTCGAACAGGCGATGAAGCGCAGCGGCGGCAATCAGACGAGGGCCGCGGAGTCGCTGGGCATTTCGCGCGATCAGTTGCGCTATCGATTGAAGAAACTTGAAGAAGCGGCCGCGGCCGGCGCGCTTAATTGAAACCCGTTTTGATCGAAAGAGACTTATTTATGAATCCCCGACAAACGCCCGCAATCGAATTCCGCAACGTCTCGATCAGTTTTGACGACGTGAAGGCGTTGAAAAACATCAGTCTCACGCTGCCGCGCGGCGGGATGATCTGTATCACCGGCGATTCGGGGTCGGGCAAATCGGTCCTGCTGCGGCTCGCGCTCGGCTTCTTGCGGCCCGATGAAGGCGAGATTTGGATCAATGGGAAGGAGGCCACGGCGATGGAAGAGGACGGCCTGCTCGCTTTGCGGCGTGAAGCGATGGGAATGGTCTTTCAGGAGAACTCGTACTTCTCGGGACAGACGGTTTACGAAAACACCGCCTATCGCCTTGATGACCGCGACTGGCCCGAAGACGAGATCGAACGCGAGGTCGCCGAAGTCCTGACATTCGTCGGACTGCAGGAAGATCAGGAGAAGCAGGCGGAAGACCTCTCAGGCGGAATGAAACGCAGGCTCGAACTCGCCCGCGCCTTGATCGGCTGGCCTTCGATCATGCTCTACGACGAGCCGACCGCCGGGCTGGACCCGATCAATGCGCGCCAGGTGCTCGACCTGATCATTCGCGCGCGGGACCTGCATCACACTTCTTCGCTGCTGGTCACCAAAGCTCTTCACGAAATCCCGTACCTCGCCGGACACCAGGCGCTTGAAGGCGGGCAGGGCGGCTCCGTGGTTAAAATCGCCGGTCAGGTCCCCGGCGTTCAGGTCTGCCTGCTCGAAGAAGGCGGAATCGCTTTCTTCGGGGGGGCGCAGGAATTCGCTCAAAGCTCCCTGCCCGCGGTTCGACATATGCTTCATCCGATAACTGAAGCGGCCCATGGCAAACTCAATGTTGACGACCCGTGGCGGCAGAACCAGAGGACTCGGCGCTTTGCCGATACGGCGGCCTCCACGACCTGATTATTCCTCTTTCATCCTGTGTCAGCAAAGAGCTCTCAAGTCAGGCTGGCTCGGCGTCGGACTTCGGATGTGCGGACGCAGCCATTCAATCGCGGCCTGAGCGCAGAATGCTCCAGGCCAAATAAATTCCCACCGCGAACGCGAAGAAGAACCCGGCCGCGAACATCACGCCGGCCCAGTTCTCCCACCCCGGCGGCCGGTAAACCGAAAGCAAGGTCGCAAGCCCGACGATAAACGCCGCCGCAAGAATCCCCAGCACGATTCGATTGGCTATTCGTTCCAGCCTTTTTATCAACGGCTCAAAGCTTTCAGGCCGCATGCCGACCTCGAAGCCGTTGCGCTCGATCGCGCCGATCAGCCGTCGCAATTGCTGTGGGGCCTCCGCTCCCAGCCAGGCCATGTCCGACCCGGCGCGTTTCAGCTTTCGCAGCCAGCGCGCGGGCGAATAAAGATTGAGAAGAAGCCGGCTTGTGTAAGGCTCGATGACGCTGAGCAGATAAAAGTCGGGATCGAGGCGCGCGCCCAGCCCTTCCGTGATGATGATCGTCTTGAGCAGCAACGCCAGGTTCGACGGCAGGCGCATCCGATGGCGGCGCACAATCGCCAGAGCGTCGTCGAGCAGGGGCGTCAAAGCGATCTCTCCGAGCGGCCGGCCGTTGTACGGCGAGATCAGATTTTCAAGATCGCGCCGCAACCTGTCTCGATCGATGCGCGAGGTCACCACGCCAATTTCCAGCAGCGCGTCCACCAATTGATCGTAATCGGCCCCCGCCAGCGCGAGCAACAGCCCCGACAGTCGTTCCTGCAATCTATCGTCCACCGAGCCGACCATGCCGAAATCTATCAACCCGAAGCGCCCGTCGGCCTCGATGAAGAAATTGCCCGGATGCAGGTCGGCGTGGAAGAAGCCGTCTTCAAAGATCATCTTGAGGATGACCTCCGTGCCGCGTTCGGCCAGGGCGCGGCGGTCGATGCCGTTGGCTTTGAGCGAGTCAAGGTCACTGACCTTGACTCCTCGAATGCGTTCGAGGGTGAGGGCGCGCGATGTCGTCATCTCCCAAAAGACTCGCGGGATGTGAACCTTCGGATCGCCGGCGAAATTCCGCGCGAATCTCTCGGCGTTCCTGGCCTCCTGCAGATAGTTCAACTCCGACCGCAACGTCTGCGCGAATTCCTGCGTGAGCCCTTCGACGTCGTAGAGAGTGGCGAACTCCCAATGGCGGCTCATCGCCGAGGCGAGATTTTGCAGAATTTCCAGGTCTTCTTCGACTTGTTCGACCACGCCCGGACGCCGGATTTTGACGACCACCTCCGCGCCGTCGCGCAGCGTCGCGGCGTGAGCCTGTCCGATTGACGCCGCCGCAAGAGGCTCGAGGTCGAAGCCGGCGAAGAGCGCGCTCGTAGGCTGGCCGAGTTCGGCCTCGATCATCTCTTTCGCCGTCTTTGAATCGAACGGCGGCGCGGAGTCCTGCAACTTTGCCAACTCGGTTTGATATTCCGGTGGCAGCAGGTCGGCGCGCGTCGAGAGGAACTGGCCGAGTTTGATGAATGTCGCGCCGAGTTCTTCGAGGGCCAGACGGAGGCGTTCAGGCGTCGTGAGCGATTCGGATCTGGCGCCGTCGCCGGGGTCGGGTCGGAGAGGGCGGAAACGCTCCAATCCGCTCACGTCGCGCAGCCATCGCAGCCCGTGGCGAGTCAGGACTTCGGCGATCTGCCGGTAGCGGCGGAAATGCATTTCAGGAACAGCCAGCATGCTCATTGTCTACGTCCGATGTTCTGGTTGCGCGGCGATTCGCGCGATCCTTTATCGCCAATTTCTCTAACCGTCTTATACTCCCTGATTGAAAATTGCAATGAGCGCGCCTCGGCGATTAAGGCTG
>DASUFM010000516.1:0-12166 GCA_036274535.1 Blastocatellia bacterium | reverse complement strand
TGACCGAAAGCGTCGTGACGTTCGTGCGGTTAATGCGTCCTATACCGGAGATAGTCGGCGAAGAAACGCCGCTCGAAAGACCGGCCACGGCGCAGCGAGTGGGCGAGATTTTAAACGTGGACACCTCGCCGATCATACGCGTTCTGCGATTGCGAGATGAGCCGGCAAGGTTAATGGAGATCGAAATTCAAGACCTGTTCGCCGGCTACCTCGATTGCGTCACGCGGGTGATTGAGGCGGTGAACAATTTGTAGTCGCTCGGGAAATTCCCCGCTGCTGAGATTTTCAAAAGGAGAGAGCAAATGGGAAAAATAGGGCTGGTTATTCTGGGAGTGATCGTGCTGGTGGCGCTGGGCATGGGAGGATGCGGCGTGGGCCAATACAACACGCTGATCGGAAAGCGGAATCTGGTCGACAACCAATGGGCGCAGGTCGAAAACAATCTGCAGCGCCGCGCCGACTTGATCCCGAATCTGGCCAACAGCGTCAAGGGAATCGCCAATCTGGAGCAGAGCATCTACACCAGAATTGCCGACGCGCGGGCCAAGATGCTCTCGCCCACGGCCACTCCTGAAGAAAAGATTGACGCCAATAATGAAATGACTCAGGCGGCGCGCGAAGCCGGACTCGTCCCCTCGGGCGGGATTCTGGGCCAGGGCGGGCGATTTCTATCTATCGCCGAACAGTACCCGCAATTGAAGTCGGATCAAAGTTTCCTGCGGCTGCAGGACGAACTGGCCGGAACCGAAAACCGCCTGGCCGTCTCGCGCAGAGATTATAACAACGCCGTAAACGATTACCTCACGGCCAAACAAACATTCCCGACCGTGATCATTGCGAACCTGTTTAGAGGCACGTTCCCTGACAAGCCATTCTTCAGGGCTGAAGAGCCCGCTCGCAGAGCGCCGACGGTGGATTTCGGAAAATGAGCAGGGATATTGAGTTCAGATAGCGCTGGCTTTCATTGCCAATTGCCAATTGCGCATCGCCAATTGGTCAGCAGGGAAGTTCCAACCCAATTATTTTCCCTGCGAATCAATTGGCAATGTCAATACCTCATTCGCTTTCAACCGATTCCTCGATCAAACGCGCTATGAAGTCGCCGTATTGATCCCTCATCGGCAACTCGTAGTCGACTTTGACGCGCCGCCGCCTGGCGATGATTTCCTCGCCGGTCAGCGGATTGACCGTGGGCTTGTCGTAAAGCTCCCAATAAAGCCCCACGCCGCGCTTCTGCCAGTTCGGCGCGTCGTTGAAGTTGAAGCCATGTTGAAAGAGCAGTTCGTTCTTTTCGGCGACCGGCATTCCTTCGAGCCGCTTCGTCGCCGCCGCGACCGACAGCCCGTCGCTTCGCAGCGTCCAATAGCAATGCCCGTTGAGAGCGTTCCGATGCGCGTCCTCGTTGCGCCATCGGAAGTAATCTTTGACCAGCCCTGCGTTCGGCAGTTGCGAGATGCGGCAATCGAAAGTGGCGTGCGCTCCCAGAAGCAAACTGAATTTTGCGCTCGCCTCGCCCGCCAGGATCGAGTCGTACTTGCGCAGTTTGCGCCCGAAAGCGTCCTCTTGTGGGTGGAAAAGCAGTGAGATTTCATCACTTTGCGTGTAACCGTAAACGACCCGGAACCCGCAATTCATCAGGTGTTCGGTCGTAGAAACCATCATATCCCTGAACCGCTCGTCGAACGGCGCCTTGAACTGATGGATCTCGCGAGTCAAACGCGTGAACCCGCGCCCGTCAATCCGCGCCACCATGAACATCTCAGGCAGGACGCAATGATCGAGCGCCGTCTCATAAACACGCATCTTCTCGTCTAGGTCATCAAACTTCATCGCTCCAATCCTTCACGATAAACGCCCCATCCCCTCCGACCTCCACGTAAAACAACTGATCAAAGCCCTCGTCATAACTCGGCGGTTCAAGCTTGCGATGTGTGGCGACGATTCCCCTGAGCGGAATCCGGGCCTTCCCGATTCGCTGATCGTTTCGTTCGATGGCGGATTGTAATGCTGATTTGAAATAGTATCCAACGACGCTGAACCTCGACGCTTTCGCCTGGCTGATGTATCCGGCGCGCGATTCGCGGGTCACATTGGTATTGTCAACGACGAAAGGCTGCTTTGCTTCCAAACAGGCCGCCAGCAATATCTGCTCTCGCCGCCTGGTCTTGAGCATATCGAGGTTGATGCGGACGTGGCTGTCAAAAAACCGTTGTTGATAAAAAGCCGATTTGCCGGTCGCCTGAATGCCGATGAATACGACTAGTTCCATCAGGTGGTCAGTCTGCGATAAATCCCCGGCAGCCGTTCCGGCAAACTCATCACGTCGTCAATGATCGTGTAGCCGACCTCGCCGTACAGGTCCTTCAATTCGGCTTCGGATTCGCGGTCGATCGTGATGCAGAATGGCGTGACGCCGGCGATCTTGGTCTGGCGCAGGGCCATCTTGGTGTCTTCCCTGGCGTAGCGCGAATCGCCGTAATCGTGGTCGTATGGCCGGCCGTCGGAGAGCACGATCAGCAGTTTCGTGCGCGCGTCCTGCCGCTCGAGTTCCGACGCCGCATGGCGGATTGCCGCGCCGAGGCGCGTGTTGTTGTGGTAGGTGATGCCGCCGATGCGTTTTTCGACTTCGGGCGAATATTTCTCGCCGAATTTTTTGATCGAGAAATATTTGACGTTGCGGCGGCCTTCGCTGGTGAATCCGGAGATCGAATAGGCGTCGCCCACCGCTTCCAGAGCTTCGCTCATCAGGACCAGTCCCTGCTTTTCGATGTCTATGATCTTCTGCCCGGGCCGCGTGTAAGGCTGATTCGGATGGCGCGTGATCGTGCGCGCCGTGGAAGATGACATGTCCAGCAGGAACGACACGGCCACGTCGCGTTCGCGGCGGACGCGGCGTATGTAGAGACGGTCGGACGGACGGCCCGTGGTCTTTTTGTCCACGTGATGGTCGATGACCGCCTGCAGGTCGAAATCTTCGCCGTCCAGCTCGCCCTTGATCTTGCGTAGCGATTCGGGCTTGAGCATCTGGAACTGGTGGCGGATCGAGGAGATCACGCCGGAATACCTGGCCCTGACTTGTTCGACGAAATCGCGATGGCCGCGGCGGTTTTCGCGCTGGATCACGCGGCACCATTTCGCGCGGTGGTCGCCGAGTTCGCGATCCCATTCATCATAAAAGAAGACCTCGTCGCCTTCCTGCAATTCCTGTTCGCTGGACTCGGCGTTCATCAATTCGTTGAACAGGTCGGAATCGGTCGGCAGTGTCTCTTCCACCTGCTGCGACCACTGGTTGAACAACTCGGGACGGCGCTGCTGCTCGGCGGGCTGCTGCTGCTGGTCGTTTTCGCCCTGCTGGTTGTCCTGTTGGTCCTTCTCGCTCTCCTGCTCCTGCTGCTCGGTTTCGGATTCCGAATCCTGCTGGCTTTGGCGTTGATTGAGGAGTTCGTAGACTCGGAACGTGGCGATCAGCGTGTCGGCGACCGTGGCGTCGTCGCGGCGCAGGTAGTCGGCGACAACGCGTTCGAACTGGAAGATGATTTCGGGGTAAGCGCGGCGCGCCGTTTCGTCAATCACCCCGCCGCAGAGCGTGATCTGAAAGAGCATTTCATAGATCGCCTGTTCGACGGTCAGATCGATGATTTTCGGGCGGAGTTCGACCAACCGCGAACGTACGAAATCCAGGTCGCGCCTGATGCCGCGATACATTGCTCGCAACCGCCAGTCAATTCGCCCGTTTTCGAGCGTCGTGAAGATCCGCGCGGCCAGCGTCCGGTTGGGAAAGCGCGAGAGGACGGTCTTGTAATCAGCCGTTTCGATCTGAATCGGTTCCAGTTCGGGCCTCGCCCATAACCCCAGATGCTCGACGTCGGAGTGCTGTACGTATTCAGGGTTGCTCAGATCCTCCGCCAGCAGGCGCCGTTCCTGTTCGGCGTAATGGGAATCGATTTCCTGCAGGGCGGCGCGGATTTCCGGCGCGCCCATCGCGCGCGTGCCGAATTCGACCTGGCCTGAAGCGTGCGCGGCCAGGGCTTTGTAAAGTTTGAAATCCTCTTCCGGCGAGCCGAATTCGGCGACGACCGCCGGCAGTTGAATAGTATGGCCGTCGCAGATCTTCGATTCTTCGGGAATGGAGCCGAGCGGAGCGATCATCATCTCGCGCCCGGTCAGGCCTTCGACGTAAAGCCTCAACAGGTGAGAGACCGATTCGAGCGCGACGCCGTCGTGCGCGCCGCGCAATGATTCCTGGCTGGTCTTCGATTCGAGCGCGTAATAGGCCTGCGCCTTGCGCCTGTCTTCCCGGTACAGCGCGGCGCCTTCGCGAGCCCACACCTGAAACTGATCCAGCGAGGCCACGGCCAGAGCGCGCGGGCTGCTCTTGAAGCATTCGAGCGCGACATAGACGTTCCGCCCGGCCAGTTCTTCGACGACGTTCAGCACGGTGTTGACCCCTTCGCGGGCGCGTTTGCGTTGCGTGACCCGGAGCGTGGCCAGCACCTTCGGCGTGAGCTTCAGAAAATCGTATACAATCGCGTTGCCTTCGTCGGCGACTTTGCGCGTAACGCGGTTCCATTTCTCGAAGCTCAAAGCGCCGCCGACCTCGATCACCGAGCGAGCCGAACGGAAATACTGCAGGGCCGTAGCCCCGCCGCGTTCAAGAAAGGCTCCAGTCTGCCTGCACAATTCGATGACGTCGGACGGGTGTTGAACGAACTCCAGTCCTTCACCGACCGCCGACAGGAACTCCGCAGCCGTGGCGCCGGTTCGCTGGGCGAAGCTTTCAGCCAGATCCAGCACGGCGTCCATTGGAGATTCCTCCGGCCGGCGCGCCAGGGGTTCGGCGGCCGGGCTTTCAACGGCGCCGGAGTCGAAACGGCGCAAAGCGACGAGGGCCTGAGGAGCGGCGGTTAAAACCTCGGTGCTGTGTTTGACGGAACGATGGGCGACTTCGACCGCAATTTTGAAGAGGCGCGAAGCCGAGCGCTCTTCGCCGAGCGAGCCGACCATGCGCGGCGCATTGCGGAAAGTCGTCAGCGCCGCGGCCTCCGAAAGTATGACCTGTTTTGAACAGAGCGCGATCAGCAAAGGCCGTATGCCCTCGGGCAACGCAAGCAGAACTTCGTTCGAGAAGCGGAAGAAGTCGCTCGCCTCTTCGGGGCTTTTGGCGGCGATCTTACGCCCCATCTCGGCCCACGCGCGCAGGTCGCCGTTGTCCAGGATTTCTGAGACTTCCTTCACGGCCTTGAAGAAATCCATCGCCACCTTGGGCGATGCGCCGACCAGTGACGCGCCGATATCCAGTGTCAGCCAGCCGCGCTCGTTGGGCTTGAGGCCCATTTTCATCGCCAGGGACTCGACGGTGTTGCGCGTCAATCCCTTGAACAGCGATCCAGTCAATCCTTTGCGTTCGTCAGACATAATCAAATCACGGTCGTCACAATCTCGCGAATACTCCTCTGCAATTCGCCGTCATCGGTGATCGGGCTGGCGATGGCCACTTCGCAGGCGGTCACCGGATCCACGCCGCGGGCGATCATTTGCGCCGCGTATACCAGCAGGCGCGTCGAAACGCCTTCTTCGAGCCCATGCCCCTTCAGGTTGCGCACCTTCTCGCCGATCTTGACCAGATCGCGCGCCGTGGGCTCGTTGACGCCTCCTTCGTGAGCGACGATCTGCAGTTCGGACTCGGCCGGCGGGTAATCGAATTCCAGCGAAAGAAACCTCTGGCGCGTCGACTGCTTCAAATCTTTGAGCACGCTCTGATAGCCGGGGTTGTACGAAATGACCAGCATAAAGTCTTCAGGCGCGTTAAGCAGAATTCCGAGCTTTTCGATCGGCAGAATGCGCCGGTCGTCAGTGAGCGGGTGAATGAGAACGATGGTGTCTTTGCGCGCCTCCACGATCTCGTCAAGGTAACAGATCGCGCCGTGCCGGACGGCCGTGGTGAGCGGCCCGTCGCGCCACACGGTGTCGTCGCCTTCGAGCAGATAACGCCCGACCAGGTCAGTCGCCGACAAATCTTCGTGGCAGGCGACCGTCACCAGCGGACGGCCCAATTTATAGGCCATCGCCTCGACAAAACGCGTCTTGCCGCAGCCGGTCGGCCCTTTCAACATGACGGGGAGCTTCGCTTTATAAGCCGTTTCGAAGAGCGAGACTTCGTCCCTGATGCTAAGATAGTAAGGCTCGCGGGCAATTCGATATTTTTCAATAGATTGTTCTATTGCAATAATTGCGTCTGTGGTGTTTGTCATCGTCGTTCCAACCGTTCCTGCAGTGTTGTTTCAGCTCGTGTTAGATTAGAATAGATATTCTATCTTAACACCTGTAATTGGATTTTGTCAGTTGTCGGAAATTTATGATCGCAGTCGCAATGAGCGGCGGAGTCGATAGTTCGACCGCCGCCGCGCTATTAAAGAATCAGGGCCATGACCTGGTCGGCTTTTCGATGCAGCTCTGGAACCAGCGGCGCATCAACGTGGGGCCGGACGGCGAGCCTCTGCCCAGCCGCTGCTGCTCGCTCGACGACCTTTACGACGCTCGCGTGGTCGCGTCGAAACTGGGCTTCCCGTTCTATGTCGTCAATCTCGAAAACGAGTTCGAGCGCGACGTGGTGCGCCCCTTTGTCACAAAATATCTGAACGGGCTGACGCCCAGCCCGTGCGTCGCGTGCAACAGTTTTCTGAAATTCGACAAACTGGTCGAATTAGCCATAACTGCGGATGCCGAGAAAGTCGCTACAGGACATTACGCCCGGGTTAAATTTGACGAAGAGCGCGGCCGCTGGCTGCTGCTGCGCGCCGTCAACCGCGCGAAGGATCAGTCCTATTTTCTCTTCGAATTGACCCAGGAGCAGTTGAGTTACGCGCTGTTCCCGCTGGGCGAAATGACCAAGGAAGAAACGCGCGCAATCGCGGCCGCCGCCGGGCTGCCGACCGCGCAAAAGCCCGAAAGCCAGGAAATCTGTTTCATTCCCGACGGCAATTACGCCCGCTTCATCGAGCGATATCTGGAAGAAGACGGCGAGAGGCGCGTGGGCGAAAACAATCTGCCGGTGTTCAATCAACCGCCGGTTCAAATCGGCAAACTCGACGCGTCGAAACTCACTCCGGGCGACATCGTCACGACCGCCGGGGATGTGATCGGGCGGCATCAGGGCATTCATCGCTACACTGTGGGACAGCGTCGCGGGATCGGCATATCATCGCCAGACCCGCTTTACGTCGTCCAGGTGGACGCGAAGAACAACCGTGTGGTGGTCGGGTCGAGCGATGACCTGTTGAAGCGTGAGATGACGGTCGAGCGCGTCAACTGGATCGCGATCGAGGATCTGACCGACCCGATTCGCGTCGCAGTCAAGATCCGCTCGCGCGCCGAAGAGGCTCGGGCCACGGTGTCGAAACGCGATGACGGTTCGGTGATTGTGACATTCGATGACGCCCAGCGAGCGGTCACGCCGGGGCAGGCGGCCGTATTTTATAATGACGACGTTGTCGTCGGCGGCGGATGGATTGCGGAATGAACGAATCCAGGCTCGAACTCACGGCTGAAGAGATGCGCGGCCTCGGCTATCGCATAGTTGACCAAATCGTCGAGCATCTTGAAACGCTCGCAAGCAAGCCGGTGGCGCGTGTTTCGCCACGCGTCGAACTCGAATCCGAATTGCGCGAACCGCTGCCTGAAGAACCGGCTCCGGTTGATTCCCTGCTCGATCAATTGCGGCGGGTCGTCTGGCCCAACATGGGCAATATCCAACACCCGCGCTTCTTCGCCTTCATTCCGAGTCCCAGCAATTTCGTCAGCGTGATGGCCGACGCGCTCGCCGCCGGATTCAACCCGTTCGCGGGCAACTGGCTGGAGGGCTCGGGGCCGGCGCAGATCGAATTGGTCACAATTGACTGGCTGCGCGAGATATGCGGACTGCCGCAGACCGCGGGTGGGCTTTTTGTTTCGGGCGGTTCGATGGCCAACCTGACGGCGCTGGCCGCGGCCCGGCCGGCGATGCTCGACGAGCGTGGCGACGACGCGGTCATTTACTTCTCCGATCAGACTCACAATTCGATCGGGAAGGCGCTGCGGGTTTTGGGTTTCGCGCGTGAGCAGGTCCGCGCGTTGCCTTCGGACGAAAATTTTCGTTTGCCGGTCGAACCGTTGCGCCGCGCCATCGCCGAAGACCGCGCCGACGGCAAGCGGCCCTTCTGCGTCGTCGCCAACGGCGGAACGACCAACACCGGCGCCGTTGATCCGCTCGGTGAACTCGCCGACCTCTGCGAGCTGGAGAATCTCTGGCTTCACGTCGACGGAGCTTACGGGGCGGCGGCCTGCCTGAGCGAAAGGGGCAGAAGGCTTTTGGCCGGTATCGAACGCGCCGACTCGGTCTCACTCGATCCGCACAAATGGCTCTTCCAGCCTTTCGAGATCGGCTGCGTTCTCCTGCGCAACGCGCGGCTTCTGAAAAAGTCCTTCAACACCATGACCGGCATTCTGGAAGACACCAAACGCGCCGAAGAGGAAGAGATCAATTATTACGATTACGGCGTGCAACTGACTCGCAGCTTCCGCGCGTTAAAGCTCTGGCTCTCGATCAAAACTTTCGGCGCGGCCAATTTCCGGGAAGCGATCAATTATGGATTCGACCTGGCCGAGTTCGCCGAAAATACTCTGAGGCAATCCGATCGCTGGCGGATTGTCTCTCCCGCCGCGATGGGGATCGTCACGTTTCGCTACGTCGCGGAAGGATGTTCGGAAAACGAGATCAACGAAATCCATCGCCGGATGGTCGAGATGATGGCCGAAGACGGCTTCGCATTCGCCAACTCAACTACCTTGAGAGGCCAAATCGTTATGCGCCTCTGTACCATCAACCCGCGCACGACCAGAGATGATGTTCGGGCGACAATCCAACAGCTCGAGCTTTTCGGACGTGAGCTCCAAAACAGAATAAAAACCATATGAGCGAAGTCCGCGTCAAACTCCCGCTGAAAGAAGGGTTCCGCGCTCAGATCACCGCCGGCGCCCACACGATCATCGCCGATGAACCGGAGGATGCAGGCGGGACGGCTGAAGGGCCGTCGCCTTATGAATTGCTGCTGGCCGCGCTCGGCGCCTGCACGGCGATGACTCTGAAGATGTACATCGAACGCAAGAAATTGCCGATCACTGACGTCGAAGTGTTTCTCACCTTCGACCGCATACACATTGACGATTGCGAATCGTGCTCCAAAGAGGAACGAATGAAGGACCAGGAAATTCAACACATCAGCCGGCTGATATACGTCACGGGCGACGTGACCGAAGAGCAGAAAGAGCGGTTGCTGTACATCGCCGGCCGCTGTCCGGTCCACATCACGCTGCACAGCAACCCGCACGTGGAAGACGCTTTGATAGTCAGAAAATCTTCTTGATCCGTTTAAAGCGAGACCACTGGACGCCCGGCCATCGCCCATAAGAACAGCAGCAGCGAAAGCAGCGCATAGATAGCGCCCACACCCTGGGTCCACTGGACCGGCCTGCTGGTCAATGACTCCGCCCGGCGCGTCGAAAGCAGATAACCCACAAATGGCAGAACCTGCAAAGCGTGCATTCCGAAGAAGTGCGCGACGCGTAAATCTCCCCCCTTCATGCTCCAGTTCACTATCGGCAGCCCCGCGCCGCCGTCAGGCAAGCCCACGCTGTGCGCCGAATGGGAAACCATCACGAATCCTTCCAGACTCGCGAACACGAAAATCAATAGGCCAATTCGGATACCCCAGAGATAGGAAGCCGATATTTTGGCGTCTGTCATCCAGGACTTGAGCGCAACATAGGCGACCACCAGAGTGTTGAGGGTGATGGCCATCCCCATGACTCCAAAAACCGCCGTATCGAAGACCGTCGCATCGTTGAAATGCGATCTCACACCGCGCGCCGCCTGCATAGTAATGAGCGCTATCTCGATAACCATCGTACTGGCGATGGCCCAGTTCACTCCCCTCTTCACTCTTTCTCTCAACGGCAGTTCATAAAGAAGCCATCCCATTGTCAGCGCGAAGATGGCGATCGAGATGGCGAACTTCATCGGCTTGATCCATGGGTTTATCCCCATGACCTGCCGCTCGTCGAACGGCGCAATCATCGCCATGATGATGAGTAGCATGAGATGCGCCACGCCAAGGACGAACATCAGGGGATTGCGCGCGCGCAGTTCGCGCATGAAGCCGTAAAGGTTTATTTGAAATTGATTGAATGTAGTGTCCATATGATTAACCTCCTTACTTCGAATCCGTCGAAATGGGAGTTACTTTTTCGCTCCGGCGCTGATAGCCTCTCGCGTACCGTGTTATCAGGTAGAGCAGAAACCCGCAGGGCCCCAGCATCAACGTCAGGAAAAGCACAGCCGCCATAACCCATGAAGTGATCCCACGATCACGGCCATCGAGATAGATCCAGCGCCCGACGAAGAGATCGAAGGCAAGAAAATGCAGCCATGCGATGGTCGCCCCAACAGGCGAACCGAGCAGCGCAGTTATGCCAGATAATTCGGGATTCGAGACCGCCGGCCAGATTTCGGCCAGTCGCGGGAACACCAGCGCGGCGTAGAACGCGGCCGGAGCCGCGCAGACCAGAGGCGACCCGATCAATCGTTTGGTTACGCGCCAGCGCGGTAACAAGATCATCAACACCCAGAAGGGCAGGATGATCAAATTGCTGATCTTGAATAACGTCTCCATCAGAAGCTCTCCTTATCCGCCTTTATCGCCTAACGGCATTACTGTACGTAACAGCGTTAACCAGATTCCCAAAAAAAATCATCTCAGGCCGTTTAATATCATCTTCAGGGCCAGCCGGGTGTTCTTCTCCACCACGTCGGGAGTAAATCGCTTCGGATTGGCCAGAGCCAGGGCGGTTACGCCATGCACCACCGACCAGATCACACGGCTGTAGGTCTCCACCTCTCCTCGTTTCATGACTCCGGCGTCCATCGCCGCCAGCACCGACCTCTGCAGGACGTCGAAGGACTCGATCATCGGCCGGGTCTTCTCTCCGCGGCTTTCAAAGAGCAGGTCCGCACGCTGCATGAACATCATCTGATAGTAGACCGGATTATCCAGCCCGAACCTGATATACGCCTGCCCCAACGCTTCGAGTCTCTTGAGCGGGTCGCTCACATTTTCCGCCGCTTCGGTAAGTTGTCGGGCGAATTCCGAGAACCCCTCGTTGACAACAGCGAAGAGCAGGTCGTCCTTATCCTCATAATATCGATAGATGGTCGTCGCCGAGTAACCGATGCGCTCCGCCACGCGGCGCATTGAGAAGCCTTCATATCCCTGCTCCAGGAAAAGTTCGCCGGCCGCGTCCAGAATGATCCGCCGCAGACTCTCCTTCTGCTGTTCGCGGCGCGCGCGGCTGGCCTGTCGCACCCGATGCGCCTGTGTATTCGCCGCCCCTGCGCCTTTTTCACTATTGTTGGGTTTCATTTTACGTAACATCGTTATGCAAAATAACAAAACTCTTTTAGCCATGTCAAGCATGAAACGCCGGTTTGTATTTTGGCATGCGCTTTCTCTCAACGCGGAAGGGCGGCATAATTCGATCGCCAATGGAAAATGGATTTTCCTGACCTGCTGGGCGATTTGCCGACTATTCGTATCTAAGCGCCTTGATGGGATCGACCCTGGCGGCGCGCATCGCGGGATAGATGGCCGCGATCAGGCTGATGACGAGCGCGAACATGATTGCGCCCGTAGAGAGATACCAGGGGATAGAGAAGAATTCTATGCGCCGGATGGTCTGTCCCACATTCTGCAATATCCACCTGTTGGCGAGCGTGTTCGCCACGGTGTCTATGCCCCAACCGCCTAGCGCGCCCAACGCGCCGCCGGCCAAACCGATCAGGCTCGCCTCGACGAAGAAGATTCGCATGATCTCGCCGTCCGATCCGCCGATGGCTTTCATTACTCCGATTTCGCGCGTTCGTTCGCGGATGGACATGATCATCGTGTTCGAGATGCCGAACGAGGCGACCAGCAGCGAGATCCCCCCGATCAGCGCCAGAGCGCTGTTGACGATCAGGAAGACTCGTTTGACCTCTTCAACCTGATTCGTGAGGCTCCAGGCGCGGAAACCTCGCCTCTTGATCTCTTCTTTTACGGCCTCGACCTGGGAGACGTCTATGACGCGGACCTCGGCG
>DASUFM010000515.1:0-2874 GCA_036274535.1 Blastocatellia bacterium | reverse complement strand
CGCGACCTGACGCTCTCGAATTACATCGGAAATTGTTTTCAGCTCGCACTCGATTTTTTGCAGGAAGATTCTTTTTCGAATTAACGAAAGAACGAGCAGCGACATCATTGCGGCCGCAACAAGCCAGCCGACCAAAGGCTTCGATAAGGCGCTCAGTAATCGCGCGGCGAATTTGTGGGAGAGGACAGAGATTTTCTGCAGGTCGGAAATTCCCGCCGCGGCCCAGGCGCGCATCCCCGCGTCTTTGCGCACGCATCCTTCCACTTCTTCCGGTCTCATCGTCGCCGCGAGACCGGCGAAGCGGTCAAACTCGAACAGGCTTCTGCCGGATTTATTCGAGAGGCCGAAATTGAACATCTCTAGTCGCGAGTTGTGTATGAGAGCCTCTGTGTTTTTCCGGAGGATTGAGAATGTTTGCGGGATCGGTTCGAACGCGTAGATCTTCAAATCGCGGTGGTTCTGCGACAGAAAGATCGAATAAAGCCCGATGTTCGCTCCCACGTCGAAGACACAGTCACCATCAGTGACGTTCACACCATGGGGCGCATAGGTCTTTTCGATAAAAATCTCACGGTAGAGCGCCCGCGCCTCCAGCTCGTTCGGAGCGAAGATTTTCAGATCGTTTGGGAGAACCACACTCCTCATAATTCCTCGATTGAGTTAGACCGGATTCGAATTCGGTGTACGGCGAATTGCGTTAGTAACAGTTTTAGAAACCAGTCATCATCAGATAAACCAGGCCCAGCAGGCGGGGGAAGACGCCCCAAACCAGGAGTGGGGACAAGTTGTCGAATGTGAAAAAGCCGAGCGCGATCAAGAGAACGTTCATGGCGCCTCCCAACATTCATCACCTCTTCTCGGCGCCGATCGAGACAGCGGGCTTCTACCTAGCAGCATCCGAAATACCCGCAGCAACCGCCAGGCGCGAATCTTTCCTGATTTAACTCCGCGTTCGTGAATGAAGCGGACTCTGTCCTTGACATGTAGAAAGGCGCCTTCGGCCTGATACTTTTTGCGGGCCTCATCGTAGGCGGTCAGGTTATAGGTCTGATCCCATTCTTCAGCGGTCAGGTAGGAGTTGCCCCAATATGCGGGCAGGTCGCACATTTTCTGCAGTCTGTAGTTGGCGTTGAACGCCTGATATCCTTTAGCCATCGGCTCGCCATACAACCCGATGTCGGCGATAAAACCAGACAGGTCCGCGCGGGCGATCTGCGCCGCGTCGACCAGACAAGTCCATATCGGGTATAGCTGAATGTGCTTTTGGACGTAACGGATCATGTCGGGGATGCGCGCCTCCACGACCAACAGATCCTGATTGATCAGGCATCTCTCACGCTCTTCGGTCGTCATCCAGGGGTCTTCGAAGCCATTCTCCGCCATTGCGGCTTCCGCGGCGTCATCCACTTTCTCGCGAATCCAGCGGCTCCCCGCCAGCGCCTGTGAATCCAGATAGCATTCCGCAATCCACCACAAGCCGCGATGCGAACGGAATAAAAAGTCGATCGTGGGGATGGCGTCTTTAGCAACCCCACGACGCCGAGTCCGGTTGGCGTAGTAGTAATACCATTCCTCGCCGCGTTTGAGCGGCTCGAAGACGGGCAGACTTTCCCTTTCGACATCATCCCGGCCGGCGAAATCGCTGACTATCACCGTGTAATGCTCGGGGCCGAAGACCACGCCTTCTAGAAACTCGCAACTCCTTTTGCTTTGGGCGAGAAGACGGCAGTATTCCTCCAAGTCGGAAACGTGGTAATAGCGCGAAACCACGTATTCATCGGCCCGCCGCAGTCTGATCCGCAATGCGGTGATCACCCCGATCGTGCTGAATGCGCCCCGCGCGGCGAAAAAGAGATCGGCATGTTCGTTGGACGGCGCGGCGTAAAGCGTCTCGCCCGTGGCCGTGACAATCTCGATTTCGCTGACGGAGGAGGAGAAAACGCCGTACCTATGCGCCGACGTTTGGATCCCTTCCCCGGCGAACAGCCCGCCGACCGTGAAATCCTGGAATTCCGGCACGACCAGCGGCAGCAGTCCATATTGGAGCGTGTATTCACAAAGCTGCCGGATCGTGACGTGGCATTCGGCGGTGACGGCCCCGCCGTCCGGATCAATGTCAAGAATCTGATTGAATCCCTCGACGTTGATCAGATGCGCCTGGGATTTGTCCGAACTTGCGTGAATGCTATGGGCCCCGCGCTTTTTAATTCGGATGATTTTGTGAGGCGGTCGCCGTCGGACCTGCTCACATACTTCGTTCACGCGCCTTTCGTGCGCGGTTTGGGCCGCGGACCTTGCGCTGGTTTCTGCGGTCATGGTCATAAGTTTTCCTCCTGGAGGGCTTTCTACATCTTCACTGGCGTCCATGAAATAAGTTTGAGGCCCTTGCGGCGACTCCAGTCGCGCTTTTCGAGGTCGAATCGTCCGCAGCTCCGGAGACGGGCAAACCCGATGCGACCTGTTCGGTAGAAATTCGCTCTGAAGCGAAAAATCCCTCTTCCATAATTAATAGCTCCTCTCTAGAACGTACCAGCCAAAAGCGCGCAGAATGACCTTGACGCGGGAATCCCTCAGTAATGGGTCCAATCTTTGCCAGGCGGTTTCGACCAGTTGGCGGGCTTGCCGCTCGCAGGCGTCCAGAGCGCCGCAGTCTTCCAATTGTTCGATGACGGCGGCGATGACCGCCGGGTCGGTCGGTTTCGATGAGACGGTTTTCCAGAGTCCTAGCCGCTCATTCGACGGCAACCGCGACATGGCCTTGGCGATGGGGAACGTCACTTTGCCCGCGGCGATGTCTTCGCCTTTCGATTTCAGATTGTCCTTGAAGCCGCGCAGGTTGAGCGTATCGTCAACGATTTGAAACGCCAGCCCAAT
>DASUFM010000514.1:0-2460 GCA_036274535.1 Blastocatellia bacterium | reverse complement strand
GAAACCGGTCACTCGCGCGCGCGAATACGTCGAAATCATCCGAAAAATCCTCAGGCGCGAACAGCCGTTGGAGCATCACGGCGAACATTACGACATCCCGACGAGATCAGGGTCGGGATTGGGCAAGCCGCTCAAACTGATTATTCATCCGCTGCGGGCGGACATTCCGATCTATCTCGCAGCCATCGGGCCTAAGAACGTCGCGATCGCCGCCGAGATCGCCGACGGCTGGCTGCCGGTATTCTTCTCACCCCACCGCATGAACATTTTTCGCGAATGGCTGGACGAAGGCTTCGCCAGAGCGGGCGGCGGAAAAAATCTCTCTTCGTTCGATATCGCGCCGACAGTGATGATCCAGATGGGCGATGATATAGCGAATTGCCGAAATATGATTAAACCGCACCTGGCGCTTTACATCGGGGGAATGGGCGCGCGTGAAAAGAATTTCTACTTCAATCTTGCGTGTCGCTACGGTTACGAAGAAGCCGCCAACAGGATTCAGGACCTTTACCTGGCAGGCAAAAAGATGGAGTCGATGACGGCCGTCCCCGATGAACTGGTTGACGAGATCGCGCTGTGCGGGCCGCGCGAACGGATCGCCGAGAGGCTCGCGGCATGGAAAGAGTGCGGAATTACGACGCTTATCTGCGGCGCATCGGACATAAACACTTTGCGCGTGATGGCCGAATTGGCGCTGTGATTGATCATCTAATAAGGAGAGAAATATGGCAGAGGTTATACCCAGCAAATATAAAGACCTTTTCGACAAGAAAATTTTCGCCGGCCTGGTCACGTTGATGCCTGACGGTTCGCCTCAGGTCACGCCGGTCTGGATCGATTTTGACGGAGAGTATGTTATGTTCAACACGGCCGTGGGCCGCCAGAAGGATAAAAACCTGCAGCACGACGGGCGCGTGGCGCTGGTGCTGGTCGATCCCGACAATCCGTACCGCTATCTGGAAGTCCGCGGCCACGTCGCCGAACGCACCCAGAAAGGCGCCGACGATCACATCAATAAACTGGCGAAGAAATACCTGGACAAGGACATCTACCCGTTCCGCCAACCCGGCGAGCAGCGCGTGCTTTACAAAGTCAAGCCGGAACGATTCAGTTCAATGGGCTAAGAAGCGCAGGCATGAGGAATTTTTTTTAGCCACGAATGAACACGAATATTCACGAATATTATTTCCGGTTTCGGATTCCTCAGCTTTATTCGTGAATATTCGTGTTCATTCGTGGCTAAAATTCTTTTTCTTGAATCAGACGCTCACGCGGCATTTTCCTTCGAAATACGCCCCCTGCTCGATGCTCAGGTCGGGCGTGAAGATGTCGCCGGTGACTCGCCCGCCGGCGCGTATCAGCACCTTGTATTTCGCCGTGATAGTTCCTTCCACGGTTCCCAGGACTTCAATGGCGCCCACTTCAATCGTCGCCTGAATGTGTCCTTTTTCACCCACCACCAGACTACCGGAGTCCGAGACCACTTTGCCGGAGATTTTTGTCTCCACTCTCAGGGCATCGGTGAACTTCACCTCGCCGGTTATCTCCATTCCCTCGGATAAACGCGTACGGGTATCAGCCGGAGTAGCTAATGTAGGCGCGCTGAGTTTCATACAGGGGAATCTCCTTCTTCTTTGAAAGATGATTTCGGAGCGCGGCGCAATCATGCCCTATTTTGACCTTGCCAGCCAGGGCCCGCGCATCATTTGACGCTGAGTCGGTTGGGAATGCCCATCGCATAGAGCAATTCATAGACGCTTGCGCCTTGCCCGCGCCGTATAAATTCGGAGAGGTCGCCCGGGTCGTCAATGTCGAGCGCTATGCGGTGGAGTTCGATCACCTTGCAGGCGGCTTTGGCGGCGGCGGCTTCCGCCAGATGTTTGGCCAGGCTGCCGGGGCCGAAGTGTGAAGGGAAGAGGTCGGGCGGACGGCGTAGGATCGCGTTCGTCCCTGTGCCGTCGCGCGAGGGGACGATCACAATCGAAGGCCCCTCGCCGTCATGTTCAAAGATGGTCTCGACGTCGCCGGCGGTGATGAGCGGCAGGTCAATCGGCAATCTCAAGACGGCGGTTGCGCCGCGCTTCTTCGCCTCCTTCGATCCGAAATCCACGGATGAGCTTTCTGAAATCTGCTCGGTCTCGGCGATCAGCTCCATTCCGTATTTCCTGGCGAGTTCGACGGCGGGCGCGTAGAGCGTGACAACCGCAATGCGGTCTACATTTCGCGCCGCCGCCGCCGCCGCAAATGTGTTTTCGAGCATCGCCCACGCCAGGCGTGTCCGCTCTTCCTGCGTCATCAGCAAGGCCAGACGTTGCTTCGCGCGTGTAAGATCTTTGACTGGGATCAGGATGTAACGCATGCGATTGCGGATTGCGGATTGCGGATTGAAGAAATTCTACGATTACGTTCTCCGCATTTTGCGATTCGGATTGCCGATTGAGGATCAAAAATCCGCAATCC
>DASUFM010000513.1:0-2884 GCA_036274535.1 Blastocatellia bacterium | reverse complement strand
GAGATTACGTTGAGCATCATCCGGGTCCGAATGATGTCCCGCTGGTGATCGAAGTCTCCGACTCCACGCTCCGCCGGGATCGTGGCTTGAAGAAGCGGATTTATGCCCGCGCCGGGATTCAGGTCTATTGGATCATCAATCTTCTTGAGAATTGTATCGAGGTATATACTGAGCCGACCGGAAATGTGGAAGAACCTGATTATCAGCGACGCCAGGGTTACTCCCCGGATGATGAGATGCCGGTCGTCATCGAGGGAAAAGAAATAGGCCGCCTGGCGGCGCGTGAACTATTGCCGTAAAATGCCGTTTTAATGAGTCGTGCTGAACTCGGTCCGGAAAATCCATCCCCGAGCCCCCAACGTAAATTATAGATGTACGGCGCATTCAACCTCACGTATGACGCCCAAAATTAGAGGGAGTAGAAAACAGGCGTTTTTTGGTGTAAGTTGGTCTCTGCTCCCAAATGATATAGAGAAGGAAAGCTGTCGAAAAAAGAGGGTGCAAAGATATGAGAGGGAGTTTGGAGCCGGATCGGCTCAAATCAAGGTTAATTTCAGGGGTGGTTGCTTTACTGCTCCTGTTTCCACTCAACGCGCAGGCCCAACAGGCAAACCAGTCAAGCCAGTTAATCCAATCGGGCCAATCGGGCCAGATTCGAATAATCGCTCAGGACGAAGCCAACAACCCGGTTTTCGGCGCGACGGTTCAGATCAAACGCAACAATGAAATCGTCAGCGCGATCGCCACTGATGAAAAAGGCGAGGCCGCCACGAATCTCGTTCCAGGCAAATACGAGATTGTAATTTCGAAAGAGGGCTTCGAAACTCGCGCGCAAAAGGATGTAGCGCTGACCGCCGCGACCCACATCGAGGTCAAATTCACGCTCGTGCCGAAGATCTCATTGAGCGACGCGGTGGAAGTGAGCGCCAGCGCGTCCGCCGCCGCGACCCCTGAGCAGACGGCTTCGGTCGCGACCGAATTGCAGGCCGACCAGATCAAGGCTCTTCCTTTAAAGCCGACGTCGGTCAGCGATGCGTTGCCGCTCGTTCCCGGCGTGATTCGTTCGCCGCAGGGCGAGATCAAAATCTCAGGTTCGGGTGAAAATCGCAGCGCGTTCATCGTTAATTCCGCCGACGTTACCGACCCCGCCACCGGGCAATTCGGAATGACCGTGCCGGTAGACAGCGTGCAAACGATCAACGTTTTCAAGACGCCTTATCAGGCGCAATACGGGCGCTTCACGGCGGGCGTGGTCTCGGTCGAAACGAAGCGCGGCGGCGACAAGTGGAACTTCGAACTGAACGACCCGCTGCCCGAATTCCGTATTCTCGGCGGCCACCTGCGCGGCTTGCGTGACGCGACGCCTCGCGTGGTATTCAACGGCCCGCTGATCAAAGATCGTTTGTTCATCTCTCAGGGCACGGAATACGCGCTCAAGCAGCGCCCGGTCCAAACGCTCGCCTATCCGAACAAGGAAACGAAGTCTGAATCGGTCAATTCATTCACGCAACTGGATTACCTGTTTTCGGGCACGCATACGCTGACAGGCACTTTCCACCTTGCGCCGCGCAAGGACGCTTTCGTCGGACTGGATTTCTTCAATCAGCGCCCGGTCACGCCGAACTGGAAGGGCAAGGATTACACAGGCACGCTGATCGATCGTCTGACGCTGGGCCAGAACCTGCTCGAAAGCCTGGTCTCGGTCAAGAATTACACGGTCAATGTCTTCGGGCAGGGCCTCGGCGAAATGAACCTGACTCCCACCGGGAACACCGGAAACTATTTCAGCTGGCAGGATCGTGAAGCCCGCCGCGCGGAATGGATGGAAACGCTGTCGCTTAAACCGATTCAATCTTCTTCCTGGTTATTTGGGGGCGACCACAATTTCAAGATCGGCGCGATCATCGCGCGCACGAGCAATCGCGGCGAATTCAGAGCGCGCCCTGTGAACATCCTCGACAATCAGGGAACTCTCCTGCGGCGGATCGATTTCGTAGGCGGCCAGCCTTTCGACCGGACCGATCTCGAGACAGACTTCTTCGGACAGGATCACTGGGTCGTCTCGCCGAGACTCGCGATCGATTATGGATTGAGGTTCGAGCGCCAGGGGATTACCGAAACATTCCGCCTCGCGCCTCGCGCCGGTTTTGCCTGGACTCCGTTCGACAACCGAAAGACGGTCTTGCGCACAGGCTACGGTATCTTTTACGACCGCGTGCCGCTGAGCGTTTATTCCTTCGACAAGTATCCCGACCAGGTGATGACCACCTTCGCGCCTGACGGCTCGGTGATTGACGGTCCGCGCCGCTTTTTCAACATCACGGACAGGGCCGAACTTCGCAAGAACGCGTTCATAGGTGGAAGCTCGAACGCCGGCAATTTCGCTCCTTACAGCGGAACCTGGAACGTGGAAGTCGAACAAGCCGTAGCCCCATGGCTGCGGCTTCGTGGAAGTTATCTGAGCAGTAACTCCACTGGCGTCATCGTCATCAATCCGAAAGTCGTTCAGGGACAGGATGCGCTGGTCCTGGGCGGCGGAGGCAGGACGCGTTATCGCCAGTTCGAACTGGTCGGGAAAATGCAATTCCAGGACGGCAGGCAGCAGTTGTTCCTGTCATACGTCAACAGCCGTTCTCGCGGCGACGTAAATGAGTTCAACACCTACATCGGCAATTTCCCATTTCCCGTAGTCCGCCAAAACCAGTTCGCGCGAGGCTCTGCCGATTTGCCGCATCGCTTTCTGGGCTGGGGACTCTTCAACCTGCCGTGGAAAATGCGATATGCGCCGATTCTCGAATATCGCAACGGACTGCCTTTCTCCGCGATAGATCCTTCGCAATCGTACGTGGGAGAAGTCAATTCACAACGCTTCCCGAACTTCTTC
>DASUFM010000512.1:0-3783 GCA_036274535.1 Blastocatellia bacterium | reverse complement strand
TGATCGTGCCGGCCGGTTCCGTCATCACCAGTTTCGTGGATTTCCTGGTCACACTGGGATTGATGGCGGTAATGATGGCCTGGTACGGCTTCCTGCCGGACTGGCGGTTGTTGACCCTTCCGTTCTTCGTCGCGCTGGCATTCGGAGCGTCCTTCGGCGCGGGCCTCTGGTTATGCGCGATGAATGTGCGCTATCGTGACTTTCGCCACATCGTTCCCTTTATCGTACAGTTCGGGCTATATGTTTCTCCGGTCGGCTTCAGCAGCGATATCGTGCCCGAAAGCCTGCGGTCGATATACGCGCTCAATCCGATGGTCGGCGTTATCGATGGATTCCGATGGGCGCTGCTGCGCGGGCAATCGCCGCTGAATGGCGCCGCATTAATCGCTTCCGCGCTCGTCACTTCGGTTTTCTGCCTGTCGGGCGTCTGGTACTTTCGCCGCACCGAGAAGACTTTCGCTGATATTATTTAGTCAGCGCCGCGAGAGCGGTACTGATACCGGCAATTTTAACATATCAAATAATTGAATGTCTGACGTAGTCATCCGAGCTGAAAACCTCGGTAAAAAATACCGAATCTCGCATCAACACGAACGGCAAAGGCAACTCAGTCTTCGCGAGGCGATCACCGAAAAATTGTTATCCCCAAAGCGATGGCTCGAAACCGCCAGGTCCGCCGGCGCGGCGGCGCCGACAAGTGAAGACTTCTGGGCGCTGAAGGACGTTTCCTTTGATATCAGGCAGGGCGAAGTGTTGGGCGTCATAGGGCGTAACGGGGCCGGCAAATCCACGCTGCTTAAAATTCTGAGCCGCATCACGGAGCCTACCCAGGGACGAGTTCGCATTCGCGGGCGCGTGGCGAGTTTGCTGGAAGTCGGCACCGGCTTCCATCCGGAATTGACGGGGCGGGAAAATATCTTTCTCAACGGCTCGATCCTCGGCATGAGCAAGGCGGAGATCAGAAAAAAATTCGACGAGATCGTCTCGTTCGCTGAGATCGATCAATTCCTGGACACCCCTGTGAAGCGCTATAGCAGCGGCATGTACGTGCGCCTGGCCTTCTCGGTCGCGGCCCACCTGGAACCTGAGATTCTGATCGTGGACGAGGTCCTGGCGGTGGGCGACGTGGCGTTTCAGAGGAAATGCATGGACTACATGAAAAAACTCGCTCACAGCGGCATTACCATCCTGATGGTTTCGCACAACCTCTTTGCCGTAAAAGCGATGTGCCGCCGGGTGCTTCTGCTGTCAGGCGGGAAACGCCAGTTCGACGGTTCGCCGGCCACGGGCATTGACCTCTATGAAAACGATTCCCGGCTGGAAGCCGATCCATGGGCGGTCGGAATGATCGGGGAGAACATGGATCGCTGGCCGATAATCATCCGCTCCCTGGAGTATCTCGACACCGAAGGCAGACCACGGACAGTTTACGATTACGGCGAACGAATGCGGGTGCGCATACATTATGACGTCCGAAATCCCGTAAGGTACCCCAACTTTTATTTCGCGATACGCAGGTCGGACAACGTCGCCTGCCTCAGCTTCAGCGCCGCTCGAGACGGCGTCACCACTCCGTTGCTCGACAAGAGCGGAGTAATCGAATTGCATACGCCCCCACTCCGGTTGGTATCGGACCAATACGGATCCTGGGCGATAGTCTGGGATCGTGATTTCAAGAATCTCTACTGCGGGCAGATAGGGCCGAACTTTCACGTCCGTGACGAGGTCCTTAACTCGAACTTCGGAGTCTTTCACGAACCTGCGGAATGGAACTGGCGCGCCAACGGCGCCGGTGATCAACTTATGCTGGAATCTTCTGTTTCCCGCGGCAAGGAGCAATAAACATGACTGGAATCGCTATCATTGGCTATGGATATTGGGGGCCGAACCTGGCCCGGAATTTCGCCGAGACTGAAGGCGCGTCGCTGGCGATGGTTTGCGACGCCGACCCGAAGCGGCTGGCTCTCGCTCAAAAGCGCTTCCCCGCCGTGGCTGTCGGGGCCGATTTCGACGAAGCTCTGCGCAACCCCGCCATCGACGCCGTAGCCATCGCGACTCCGGTGCATACGCACTACGAGTTGGCCAAACGCGCCATCAACGCCGGCAAACATGTCCTGGTCGAAAAACCGCTGACCGCGCGCGTGGACCATGCGGAGGAGCTGGTGGCGCTGGCGGAAAAGAAGGGGGTGGTCCTGATGGTGGACCACGTTTTCGTTTACAGCCCTCCGGTGCTCAAGATGAAGGAGCTGGTGGCCCAGGGGAGGCTGGGCAAGCTGTTCTTCATTGACAGCGTCCGCATCAACCTGGGGCTGTTCCAGCACGACGTCAATGTAGTCTGGGACCTCGCCCCGCACGATCTTTCGATCGTGGACTTTCTGGTCGAGCGGCTGCCGATTTCACTCTCGGCTGTCGGCGCCATGCACGCTAATTCCGACATCGAAGACGTCGCCTACCTCACCCTGGATTACGGCGAAGGACTGATCGCAAATTTCCACGTCAACTGGCTCTCGCCCGTCAAGGTTCGCCAGATGATCATCGGCGGGAGCGAGCGCGGCCTCATTTATAACGACCTGGATGTCGATGAGAAAATCAAAGTTTATGATCGCGGGATCGATGTCGGCTCCGATCCGAACGAGCGCAGCAAGGCGCTGATCAGTTATCGGAGCGGCGACATCTGGTCGCCGAACCTGGCCACTCGCGAGCCGTTGTCGCGAATGGCGCAGGATTTCATCACCTGCATCGAGTCCGGCGGGCGGCCGGTCTCTGACGGCCAATCGGGGTTGCGCATCGTCAAGATCCTGGACGCGGCGCAGCGCAGCATCAAATCTCAGAATGTGCGAATCAACATCTGAAGATCCAGGCGAGCCTATTATGAAAATGAGTCTGGAAAGCGAACTTTACCGGAAAATGTTTCTCATTCGCATCGTGGAGGAACATTTACTGGACCTGTTTTCAAAAGGAAAACTGTTCGGCACCACCCATACTTATATCGGGCAGGAGGCGGACGCGGCCGGAGTAATTTCGCGGCTGCAGCCGGCGACAGATGTCGTTTTCTCCAACCATCGCTGCCATGGGCATTACCTGGCGTTGACCGGCGATGTGGCGGGCCTCATGCAGGAAGTGATGGGAAAAGCGGGCGGCGTTTGCGGCGGCGTGGGAGGAAGCCAGCATCTTTGCAGGGATAATTTTTATTCCAACGGGATTCTGGGAGGGACCATACCGACCGCCGTCGGAGTGGCGTTCGCCGAGAAAAAACTGGGGCGCGGCGGCGTTACAGTGTCTTTTCTGGGCGACGGCACGCTGGGACAGGGCGTTGTTTATGAGTCCATGAATATCGCGTCCCTCTGGTCATTGCCGATACTGTTCGTGATAGAAAACAATTACTACGCCCAGAGCACGCCGTCGCGGCTGCAGATCGCGGGCGAAATCGCGTCGCGTCCGCGCGCCTTCGGAATCGAGACGACGGAACTGACGACGAACGACGCGAACATCATTTATGACGCCGCCGGGCCGATCATCGACGCAGTCCGCTCGGAATATCGTCCGGCCTGCCTGGTCCTGAACACTTACCGGCTCAGCGCGCACAGTAAAAGCGACGATTTCAGGGATTCCGCGGAAATCGAGAACTGGAAGATGAAAGACCCATTACGCATCATGCGTCCGCGTCTGCCCGACGCGGTGGCGCGTAAGATAGAAGAAGCGTGTCATCGCGAGGTCGACGCGGCCATTGAAGAGTCATTGCAAGCGCCATTCTCCGACCCTGCGACCATCTATAAAGAGGTG
>DASUFM010000511.1:0-8011 GCA_036274535.1 Blastocatellia bacterium | reverse complement strand
GGCCTGTATTTTCAATCATTTCCTCAGGCCGCCCGCCGCTCATAGCGATGATGCAACCCTCCGACTTCGGCGATCTCAATCACCGGTCCGCACTCCGGTGGTTGCTTCGCTCTTGGCTCCGGCGCATCCTTACACAAAGATAAATGGGTCCTGGAACGGTGATAATACGCGATGTAACTTCTCAAAATTCGACGTAGATGGTTTTCGCCGAGAACGATTACCTGGTCCAGACACTCGCGCCGAATTGAGCCAATCAGCCTTTCCACATAAGGAGATTGCCACGGACTATGTGGGGCTGTCATCACTTCCTCAATCCTCATTCCAGCCACTCGCCTACGGAATTCTTCGCCGTAAATCTGATCCCGATCTCTGAGTAAGAAGCGTGGCGCCGTCTCCCCAGGAAAGGCTTCTATTATCTGCTGCGCGGTCCAAGCCGCAGTCGGATGCTCGGTCACATTGAAGTGAACGACGCGCCGGCGATCGTGCGCTAATACAACTAACACATACATCACACGAAAGGTCGCGGTCGGGACGGTCAGGAAATCAATCGAGACTAACTCCCGGAAGTGGTTGTCGAGAAACGTGAGCCAGGTTTGTGAGGGAGGCTTCCTATTCTTTGGCATCAGCCTGGAGACGGTTCTTTCCGAAATATCGATCCCAAGTTTGAGCAACTCACCGTGGATGCGAGGGGCGCCCCACAGCGGATTGGCCTGGGCCATCTGTTTGATCAACGTTCTGATCTCTGCCGAGACTGTTGGCCGACCGATGCTTTTTCGCCGCGACAACCATCTCCAATAGAAACGGAAAGCCTGGCGATGCCAGGCGATAACAGTCTCAGGTTTGACGATAATCAGAGCCTCCCGCCAATCGGTCCAGAATTTTGAGAGCCAGACCCAGAAGAGGCGATCCGTCGGACGGAGCCTCGGGCGAGGATGTCGGCGTTTGAAGATGGCCAGTTGTTGTCTGAGAGCGAGATTCTCCAGAGCCAGGTCACGATGCCGGCTGAAGGCGGAGAAGAACGCCGAGATGCAGGCAATTAAACCACTGATCATCTCATCGACTATATTGGGAGCCAGCCGGGAAATCCAATGTTTTCTGCAAATTCGGACTTTTGGCGATGGACAGCCTCAATCACGTCATTGTTCTGGGAGAGAAACATCTGCGCGGTATTTTGAAATCCTACTTTGAGTATTATCACAGGTCTCGAACTCATTTATCGCTTGTTAAGGATGCTCCGGAACCAAGGGCAAAGCAGCCACCGGAGTTAGGTGTAGTGATCGAGATTGCTGAAGTCGGTGGACTGCACCACCGATATGAACGGCGAGCGGCCTAACGGAGATGATTGAAAACAACGGCCGGATTGGGTTTTGGCGAAGGACAGGTATTGATTTCCGCCTGGCCTTAGCCATAATTTACGCCGAGCGCCATTAAGACGTTTGAGCGTGTAGACGCCCAGACGTTCAGACGCTTACGTGTTTGCGCGTTCAAACATCTCAATGGCAAAACCTTAAACCTGCAAAACGTCGAAACGTTTAAATGATTATCGGAATAGCTTCACATAAGGGCGGAGTGGGAAAGACCACTACCGCAATACATTTGGCCGCGATTATGGCTAAGCGCGCGCCGACTCTCTTAATTGATGGCGACGCCAACAGAAGCGCGGTAGCCTGGGCAAAGCGTGGCGGCGAAGCGCTGCCCTTCAAGACTGTGGATGAAAGGGCCGCGCATCGGTACACAAAAGACTTCGAGCATATCGTCATAGACTCGGCGGCGCACGCTTCAAAGCGTGACCTTGCGGCAATGGTTGAAGGCTCAGACAAGTTAGTTATTGTCAGCGAGCCTGAAATTATGTCCTTGGATGTCTTGCCCGATATACTCTCAGACCTTGGCAAACTCGGCAGTGACACCCATAAAGTTCTTATCTGTCAGGTCTCGCCGCGTAGTGACCCCGCAGAGGCAAGGGCCATGATTCAATCGCTGAACGTCAAAACGTTCAAACGTCACATCCGGGGCTATGCGGCTTACAGATTGGCGGCGCTTCAGGGAACTACGGTTGATCAGGTGACGAACGAATATGCGACGGAAGCCTGGGCCGATTACGTTGCGTTTGCGAGAGAATTGTTATGAAAAACGGCGGACTCGCGCGAGCGGTCCTTCGCCAAAACCTAATCCCGACACCAATTGCCTCACATTGGTCTCAATAACTCCAGTTAACATGTTATATCCGGTTTTCCCAAGTTATTGGGACTGAAGGTTGATGAGGTTTTGGCGAAGGACACCGGTTAAATCAAGGCTGACGCGCCGCAGCAGCCGCGCGCGGTCCGCTTCTGGCGCGGGCTGCAACCCTTCGCGTTCAAGTCGCGCGAGAACAAATGATCAATCGCATTCTTCGGCCACGCGGTGTTTTTTACCGGCGGCGGTTCCGGCCTGACGGGAGCGACGAAGGCCCAATGAGTTCGCCATTTCGCGCCCTGCCTGATCCATTCGGTCAGCAGATCGACTTCCCGCTTCGTCAGCGCGCGGCCCGAATCGGCCGGCGGCATTCGCATGGCTTCGTCGCCGTGCGTGACGCGTTTGACGAGTTGGCTTTTGTCCGGCTCGCCGGGGACGATCGCGCGACGGCCTCCGCCGAGGTCCGCCGTCGCCGCGGCCTCGGAATCGAGGCGCAGCCTGATCTTCTTGGCGGGAGCGTCGGGGCCGTGACACACAAAACATTTGTCCGACAGGATCGGACGTATGTCGCGGTTGAAGTCAACCGGCTCTGCGCCGGATTGCGTCGCCGCGCCGCCAGCCGAGGTCTCCGGCAGCGCGGCGAGGTGGGCCGCAGACGCCAGCAATATCACCAGGACAGCAAGTCGGGTCGAGCGTCTCATTTACCCCTCCCTCTCCAAGTTGCCTTTCAAATTCGATCAGGCCAGCGCTTTGTCCACAACCACGCCATGTACGTCAGTCAACCGGAAGTCGCGCCCCTGAAAACGGTAAGTCAGTTTCGTGTGATCGAAGCCCAGGAGGCGCAGGATCGTCGCATGCAAGTCGTGAACGTGAACCGGGTCTTGCGCCACATTGAAGCCCAGTTCGTCGGTTTCGCCTATCGTGACCCCCGGTTTGAAGCCTCCCCCGGCGAGCCACATCGTGAAGGCCTTGTTGTGATGGTCGCGTCCCAGCGCGTTGCTGCCGTCCGGTTCGCCCTGCACCATCGGCGTGCGCCCGAATTCGCCGCCCCAAATGACGATCGTGTCGTCCAGCAAGCCGCGCTGTTTCAAATCCAACAACAACGCCGTGTTGGCCTGATCGGTCTCTTTGCACTGTTCCTTGACGCCTTTGTGAACCTGGCCGTGATGATCCCAGGCCTCGTGATAAAGCTGAATGAAGCGCACGCCGCGTTCGACCAGTCGCCGCGCCAGCAGGCAGTTGTTGGCGTAAGTGTTCTTGCCCGGCTCCGCGCCATAGAGATCCAATATCGCTTTTGATTCCTTGCTCAAGTCCATCAAATCCGGCGCGCTCTCCTGCATGCGATAGGCCATCTCGAACGAATTGATGCGCGTGGCGATTTCGGGGTCGCCGGCGCGTTCCAGCAGGTGTTCGTTCAAATCCTTGAGCGCGTCGAGCGAATCGCGCTGCATTTCGCGTGAGACGCCGCGCGGGTTGGCCAGCGACAGGATCGGGTCCCCGCTCCGGCGAAACGCCACGCCTTGATAGACCGACGGCAGAAAGCCGCTGCCCCACAAACTGGAACCGCCGCTGGTACCGCCGGCTGAGGACAAGACCACGAACGCCGGTAAATCCCGCGCCTCCGAACCCAGGCCGTATGTCACCCAAGAGCCGAAGCTCGGTCGCCCGAACTGCATGCTGCCGGTTTGCATGAAAATCTGCGCCGGGGCGTGATTGATGGCGTCGGTCATCATTGATTTGATGATCGTGATCTGGTCGGCGACTTTGGGCAGATGCGCCAAGACCTCGGACATCTCCGCGCCGGACTGCCCATGTCTGGCGAATTTGAATTCGGTCGCGAACAGCGCCGCGTCCGGCTTGATGAACGCCAGCGTCTGCCCTTTCAGCAACTCCGGCGGGCAGGGTTTGCCGTTGTATTTCGCCAGCCCCGGCTTGTAATCGAACATCTCGAGTTGCGACGGCGCGCCGGCTTGAAACAGGTAAATCACGCGCTTGGCCTTCGGCGCGAAGTGCGGCGTCTTCGGCGCGAGCGGACTAGCCGATTGCGGATTGCGGCCAAATTGTAGAGAGGAGGATTGCGGATTAGCTGCGGATTGCGGATTAGCTAACGCCGCTTCGCTGAGCAGCGAAGCGAGCGCCATCGAGCCGAGTCCGATGCCGCAGTCTTTGAAAAAATGTCGGCGCGTCACCATCTTCTTCGCTTCGGTTTTGATTTCATTCTCGTAATTCATTGTCAGGTCTCCATCAATCCGCAATCCGCAATCCGCAATCCGCAATCCGCAATCTCGCTTATTGCCTCGTGATCGTTTCGTCCAAATTCAACAGCACGCGCGCGACAATCGTCCACGGCGCGAGCTTGTGCAGGTCAACGCCGGACGGCAAGTCGTTCAAATCGGGCGACGAAACATAGACCGCCGCCGCAGTGTCGCCGGCGAACCTCTCCTGCTGTTTACGCAACAGCGCCAGCAAACGGTTCAATTCATATTTGTCCGGCCGCCGTCCCGTGCAAAGGCGGAAGCCATAAATCATCTTCGCTCGCTCGTCGGCCCCGCCCTCCTTCCACACGCGGAGGGCGAGCGATTGCGCGGCCTCCATAAACACGGCGTCGTTCAGCGTGGTGAGCGCCTGCAGCGGCGAGTTGGAGCGCGCGCGCCGCGCGCAGGACATGTCGGCGCTCGGCGCGTCGAAGACGGACATTGACGGATATGGCACGCTGCGTTTCCAGAACGTGTACACCCCGCGCCTGTACTTGTCTTCGCCCTTGCTCGTTTCCCAGACGCTGCGGCTGCGGAAGCTGACGGCCATCGCGCCGTCGGGGATCGGCGGATAAACGCTCGGCCCGCCGACCTTCAGGCTGAGCAGCCCGCTCGCCCTCAGCGCAATGTCGCGGACGACCTCCGCCTCGACGCGCAGACGCGGCGCGCGCGCGAGCAACCGGTTAGTCGGGTCGCGTTCAAGCAGTCGCGGCATGACCTTCGACGATTGGCGATAGGCCGCTGAGTTGACGATCAATCGGTGAATGTGTTTCAGGCTCCACCCCTCTGATTGCGGATTGTGGCCAAATTGCAGAGAGGAGGATTGCGGATTCGTCCCGTCGCCCCGTCGCCCCGTCTCACTGCCGCCCGCATTCCACGTCGGATTCATAAATTCGACCGCAAGCCAGTCTAGCAGTTCGGGGTGTGACGGAGTTTCGCAGCGCATGCCGAAATCTTCCGGCGAGACGACCAGGCCCTGCCCGAAATACTGCTGCCAGACGCGATTGACGATCACGCGCGCGGTCAAGGGATTGTTCTTATCCGCGATCCACCGGGCCAATCCGAGTCGATTGCGCGGCGCGTCGGACGGGAAGGGATGGAGGAAGGACGGTGTGCCGGGCGTGACGGCTTCGCCCGGACGCTTCCAATCGCCTCGCTTGAAAACGCGCGTCTCGCGAGGAACCGGGCGCGGCGTCACCACCAGCGTCGTCGCCGCGTAAGGCCATTGCCTCATCAAAGCGGCCGCAGCCTGGTTCTCTTCCGCGAATTCCGGAACGGTCGTGCGGTAGTGGCGGAAAACCTCGCGCCGCTGCTCCGCCGTGCGTTGGCCCGCGGGAATAGAAAGGATACGCCGCACGTCCGGCGGCAGCGGGTCGGCCTTGGGCCGGGGCGCGGTGGTGAGCGAGATGCGGAACCGCCCGATGTTCGGCGCTTCAAAACGCTCCGCCGCTCCGCCGCCGAACTCTTTTTGCTCGAGCGAAAACTTCAGCAGCGTGCCGCCGTCGTGACCGGCGACCGGCGATTGCGGCGTGAAGACCGCGCGGCGGTCCTGATTACGCAAGCCGGGGCCGGCGTCAATGTTCCACGACGTTTTCGGGTTTCCGTCTATCGCCAGTGTGATCGAATTGCCGGCGGCGTAATCCGCCGTCGCGCCGCTGATGGTGAGCCTCTCCCACTTGTCCGGCTGCGCGGCGGGCGCGACTTCGGCGGTGAATTCAGACAGCAGCGCCATTCCCGGCGTCGAACGCCCCGGGCCGCCGCGCGGCAGCGTGTGGTCGGTCAGCAGTTCCAGCCGGAATCCCGTGATGTTTTTCAAATCCGTTTTGGCTTTGACGTAGTAAACCACCGTCGGCGGGTTATCGCCGCGCGGGATAAAAGAACGGTCCAACAGTTCCTCGAACTTGACGCCATTGGTCCCGATCACGTCGGCGTTCTCCAGCACAGTCCAATCAACCTGATCCCCGCGCGCTTTCAGTTCCCATTCGGCCATGCGCAGCGGCAGGCCCGGGTTTTTGGCGAGCAGTTCGTCTTCGATTTTTGCGACGCCGGCCAGAATGCCGGCGCGCTTCTTCTTTTCGGCCTCTGTCGGGACTTCGATTTCGGGTTCTTCGTCCTGATTCAGAAAAGCGTAAAACCTGTAATACTCGTCATGTTTGATCGGGTCGAATTTGTGAGCATGGCACTGCGCGCAATTGATAGTCATGCCCAGAAACGCCTTGCCGATGGCGTCCACGCGATCAATCAATCCTTCGACGCGGAACTGTTCGGGGTCAACCGCGCCCTCTTCGTTGAGCATCGAGTTACGCAAAAAGCCAGTGGCGATGCGCTGATCGAGCGTGGCGTCTGGCAGCAGGTCACCCGCGATCTGTTCAATTATGAATTGACCGAAAGGCATGTCGGCGTTGAAAGCGTTGATCACCCAGTCGCGATACGGCCAGATCGAACGGTCGCGGTCTTTCTCAAAACCGTTGGTGTCGGCGTGGCGCGCCGCGTCCAGCCACCAGCGGCCCCAGCGCTCGCCGTAGTGGGGCGACGCGAGCAACCGCTCGACCAGGTTTTCGTAGGCGCGCGGCGAAGTGTCGGCGAGGAAGTCATCAATCTCCTCGAGCGTCGGCGGCAGGCCGGTCAAGTCCAGACTCAGGCGGCGGATCAACGTGGCTTTGTCGGCTTCGGGTGAAGGCCGCAAGCCTTCTTTCTCCAGCCGGCTGAGGACGAACCTGTCTACCGGATTGCGAGCCCACTTTGAATCTTTGCCGGACGGAAGCCGAGGGCGAACGGGCTTCACATAGGCCCAATGCTTCGGCGGTTCGACCTCTCGCCCTCCTGCTCCCCCGCCCTCCCCTTCCGGCCAGACAGCGCCCTCGTCGATCCGGCGGCGTAGGACCTCGATCTGTTCCGGCTTCAGCGGCGCCTTTCCGAGCGGTCGCACGTCGCGCGCGGAGTCAACAGTTTGCCTTGATGCGGATTGTCCAGGCGCCGCGCCGGACGTAATAACAAACTGGCAGGCGGCGGCGATAGAAAGTATTGTGACAATTGTTTTTAGATTTTTGCCCATTTCAGATAGACGAAAAGAGGCTCAAAAACTACATCGCCCCGGCCGCATCGTCAATGCAAAATCGCCGACCGCAAGATCGCGGCTTTGGTCAAAGGTCGCGACCTGTTTTTCGGGCGCGGTTAACGCGCCTATCCTGCGGTGGTACAATCGCCGCGCTGGGCGAAAGGAGGCGTAGTGACGCCGGGCGCCGAATCGCGACACAACGATCGCTCGATTGAAGCAAAGCAGATAATTTCCAGATAAACGAAAAAAGTCTCGCGCGAAATAACCACTCGAAAGAACAAAGCTCTATGAATCTCCCTACCCAACGTGGAATCTTTTCTCTCTTCATCACGCTGATCATCTTTTCAATCCAATGTCCCGCTCAAATTCTTAAAAGCGATTACCTGCGATACATCAAAATCGCAGCCGACCGCGGCTGGCGGGATTACCCGCAAAGCCTCGAGGACTGGAAGAAGAAGCCGAATCATCACGAATTGTGGGGGTACGACGCGCCCGCCGGCCCCGTCTATCTGGCCGACCTGCTCGG
>DASUFM010000510.1:0-2207 GCA_036274535.1 Blastocatellia bacterium | reverse complement strand
AAGGGGACAAGGGGGCAAGGGGGCAAGGGGACAAGGAAATTTGACTTCTTTATACTTGTCTCCCTCTCTCCCTGTCCCCCCTTCTCCTTGTCCATCTTCTCCCTGTTTCCCCACTCCCCATTCCCCATTCCCTTTCCCCGTAATTTTGATTTAGCATAGGCGTTGCCAAATACGTTGGCGTTCGCGGTCACGAACGCGTTCTATATTGCGCAAATTTTGAGTCCATCTCTTGAAAGGAGATCTGTCCATGAGGGTATATTCGACACAGGAGCTCAGAAACCTGGGCATTGTAGGTCACGGCGACGCGGGGAAGACCTCTCTGGTCGCCGCTTTTGCTTTTGCGACTGGCGCCACATCGCGCCTTGGACGTGTGGACGAAGGGACGGCCCTGACTGATTACGACGAAGAAGAAATCGCCCGCAAAATCAGCCTCAACATCACGCCGGCATACGTTGAACATAAAGGATCGAAAATAAACCTGATCGACACGCCGGGCTACGCGGCGTTCATCGCTCAGGCCAAAGCGGCGCTGCGAGTCTGTGAGACGGCGCTGTTCGTCGTTGACGGCGTCAGCGGCATCGGCATACAGACCGAAAAGGCCTGGGAATACGCTGACGAATTACAGCGCCCGCGCCCGCGCTTCATCGTGATTAATAAACTGGACAAGGAGCGCGCCGATTTCGGCGCGACGCTCAACGCGCTGCGCGAAAGATTCGGCCATAGTTGCGTTCCTCTCACTTTGCCCATCGGTTCTGAAAAGAACTTTCGCGGCGTGGTGGACGTCGTCCGAATGAAGGCTTATGAGTTCGACGCCAACGGCAAGCCCAAAGAAATCCCGATACCGGAAGATGCGCGCGGTCAGGTCGGCGAAACGCATGAGAAGTTGATCGAAGCGGTCGCCGAATCCGACGAGACTCTGATGGAGCATTTCTTCGACTCCGGCTCGCTGAACGACGAAGAGTTCGTCGGCGGAATGAAGAAGGCCATCCTCAACCGCTCGCTCACGCCCGTTTTTGCCGTGTCGTCCACAAACCTGGCCGGCGTCGCAACCCTGCTCGACGCAATCGTTGATTACGCGCCGAACCCCGCCGATCTCGGGCCTGTCAACGCGAAAGCCGGCGCCGAAGCCGGCGCTGAAGACATCGAACGCGCCGTCTCGGACAGCGAGTCGCCGGCGGCTTACGTTTTCCGCACCGTGGTCGAAAACTTCGGCAAGATAACCGTGATGAAAATCTGGTCTGGGTTGATTAAATCCGACGCGACGCTCTACAACATAGGGAAAAGCGCGCAGGAGCGCCTGGGCCCGCTTCACCTGATGCAGGGCAAAAACATAGAGAAGATCGCCGAAGCCCACGCCGGCGACATCGTCGCCGTCACGAAATTGAAAGACACGGCGACTGGCGACACGCTCTGCGACAAGGCCAGCCCGATTTATTACGAGCCCGTGAAATTCCCCGAGGCCGCGATCCATTTCGCCATAGAGCCGAAATCGCGCGCCGATGAAGACAAGCTTTCGGGCGCGATCCACAAAATGACCGACGAAGACCCGCTGCTGCATTACACCCGCAACGACGAGACCAAAGAGTTCGAACTCGGCGGCACCAGCCAGCAGCACGTCGAAACCGCAGTGGCCAAGCTCAAACACCGCTACCACGTCGAAGTAGATTTGCACCAGCCTAAGGTGCCTTACCGTGAAACCATCAAAATGCGTGTGGAGGTGCAGGGCCGTCACAAGAAGCAGACCGGCGGCCGCGGACAGTTCGGCGATTGCAAATGCGTCTTCGAGCCTTTGCCGCGCGGCGGGGGCTTCGAGTTCGTGGACAAAATCTTCGGCGGCGCGATCCCTCAGCAATGGCGGCCCGCGGTCGAGAAGGGAATCAAGGATTCGGCGGCTCGCGGGGCTCTGGCCGGTTACCCGGTCGTGGACTTCAAGGTCGAGTTGATCGACGGTTCCTATCACACGGTGGATTCCGACGATTTCTCGTTCCAGGCGGCGGGCCGTAAGGCCTTCAAGAACATGATCGAGAAAGCCCACCCTGTGCTCCTTGAACCGATCATGAGCGTGGAGGTCGTCGCCCCGCAGGAATGCTCCGGCGACATCATGGGCGAAATCAACTCGCGCCGCGGCCGCATTCAGGGCATGGATTCGAAGGGCACGAACCAGATCGTCAAAGCCGTCGTGCCGATGTCCGAGATGCTGACTTTCC
>DASUFM010000509.1:0-3779 GCA_036274535.1 Blastocatellia bacterium | reverse complement strand
CAAACAGAGCATCGTGAATCAGCTCAATTCGACTTATGGCGCAGGAAATGTCAGTGGCGACATATCCGTCGATTCGCGCGCAAAAGCCGCCGCCTGGACGACCGGACTCGCGTCGGCGCTCCCGTATTTCAAGACCTCCGGCTCTGAGGTGACTTTTGAGGGTAATTCGATCAACGTCGGCGGGACGATGCCTGAGAGCGCCAAGAACGATACGGTCTCCAAGCTCAAATCCGTTTATGGAACTGGTATGAATATCGGCTCGTTCGAGGCCGCCACCGCGGTCAGCGAGGCGAATCGAAGAACGACCGAGGCTCTGTCCAACTTGAAACCCGGCTTCTCCGCCGCGGATCTGACCAATGCGCTTAACACTAATGTCATCAATTTCGCGTCGGGCAGTTCGCAGATCCCGCAGGAGAGTATGCCGATGCTGGAGCAGGCGGCCCAGGCGATCAAATCCGCGCCGGCGGGGACCGTGCTCGAGATAGACGGCTACACCGATAATCGCGGCAACCCTGCGGCCAACAGGAAGATCTCTCAACAGCGCGCTGATTCCGTACGCCGATTCCTTATCAGCAAAGGAGTCAACGCCAACTCCCTGGTTGCAAAAGGATACGGAGACAGCAACCCGATCGCCACTAATGATACCGAAGATGGCAGGTTCAAGAACCGGCGCATTGAATTCAAGGACATAAGTGGACAGTAGAAAATACGACAAATAGGACAGACAGGACAGATAGAACTTATCTGTCCTGTCTGTCCTATTTTCACCCTTAGGTTTCCCAGCCAATACCAGTTAAACTCCGGCGCATGGACACGATCACACAGGGAGTGCTGGGCGCCGCCGCGGCGCAATCTGTTCTGTCGCGCCGGTTGCCTCGTGGGGCGGGCCTGATAGGCGCGATTGGGGGAATGGCCGCCGATCTCGACATCTTCATTTATTCATTCAACGATCCGACCGTAAGCTGGACCTTTCATCGCCACTTCACCCATAGTCTGATTTTTATCCCGCTGGGCGGCCTCATCGTCGCGCTGCCGTTTCTGCTGATGAAGCGGTTCAAGGATCACAAACGCGAGATTCTGCTCGCCGCGATCATAGGCTACGCGACGCACGGCCTGCTTGACGCGTTCACGAGTTACGGAACTCAGCTTCTCTGGCCGTTCACTAACCTGCGCGTGGCATGGGACTGGATACCGATAGTCGACCCGATATACACGATCCCGCTCTGGATCGGAGTGATCATGACCGCGCGGACAGGCGATCCGAAAGCCGTGCGCATGGCCTTTCTGCTGTCCAGCCTCTACATCTGCTTCGGCGGATGGCAGCATCATCGCGCCGCTAATGCGCAGGAGAACCTGGCGGCCATGCGGGGCCACAGGATCGAACATTCGCGCGTGATACCCGCGCCGGGCTGGCTGTTGTTCTGGCGGTCCCTTTATGTCTCGAACGGGCGTCTTTACGTCGACGGCGTGGAGACACGCTGGTTCGGTCGCACGCTCGCGCTCGAGGGAGGTTCAGCGAGTTTGACGACCCTCAACAATCTGCCCGAGAGCGCGCGGTCAAACGCCGAATCGCGACGCCGCTTCGAAGTCCTCAACTGGTTCGCCGATCGGCTGATCGCCCCAATCGCCACGGCTGGAGGCGAGGGCGTTTATGGCGATATGCGGTTCACCTCTGCAGTCGAGAGCCTTACGCCCTTATGGGGGCTGCAGTTCGATCCCGCATCCGGAGATTCGCGGCGTTGGAACCCGCCTCCGAATCAGGGCAGAGAGTTCGGCAAAATGCTCAAGGCCCTGGTCTTCGGCGACGCGCGTTACAAATCGCTGGCCGAGTTTCCCGCCTCGAACGCTCGATGAATGAATCAGCGCCGCGAGCGTTATCGAGCGGCTATGTGGGAAGACCCGCTCGCTAACGCTCGCACTGATATGCTTGCCATACGTCGCGCGTGGTAGTAGCATCGCGCCCGCAAACCCTTTCTCGCATTAAGAGTTTTCATCAACTATCGTCAACAGGGAGACCCGTAATTATGGCGGTTAACGCGGCGGAATCTATTGAACTGTCCGTCGCCGAGCGCGCTCGGCGGCGAATCACGAAGCGGCTGTTGCCATTTCTGTTGTGGCTCTATTTTCTGGCGTACATTGACCGCATCAACGTCAGCGTCGCCGCTCTGCAAATGAAGAAGCCCCTGGACGAAGGCGGGTTGGGGTTCACAGACAGCATTATCGGCGCGGGAGCCGGCATATTCTTTCTGGGCTATTTCCTGCTCGAAATTCCGGGAACGCTGATCGTCGAAAGGTGGAGCGCGCGAAAATGGATCGCGCGCATCATGATCTCATGGGGGATACTGGCCACGCTGATGGGCTTTGTCGGCACGCCCTGGATGAATTTCGCCAGCAACGAGAATCAATTCTACGTTCTGCGCTTCATCCTGGGTTTGGCTGAAGCCGGGTTCTTCCCGGGCATTGTCGTTTTTCTGGCGCACTGGTTTCGCTATGAAGACCGCGCCAAAGCCAAATCCCTTTTTATGATCGGCATTCCGATCGCCACTATGATCGGCGTGCCGGTCTCCCGAGCGATTATGGAAAGCGTCAATTGGGGCGGATTGGAAGGATGGCGATGGGTCTTCATCCTTGAAGGCGCTCCTTCGGTCATTTTCGGCGTCATGACATTGTTTTATCTGACCGACCGGCCCTCGGAAGCGAAGTGGCTGCCCGAAGACGAAAAGCGATGGCTCATGGACGAATTGGAACGGGAGCGAAGCGCAATCCTGACCTCCGGCAAGGACCATCTCTGGAGCGGCGTTATTCGAGGGCTGACGAATCCTAAGACCATCCTGCTGGCGGCTATCTACCTGTTCGTCGTTACGGGTTATTACGGGCTGTCGTTTTTCCTGCCTTCGATCACCGCGAAGATGGAAGGCACATCGATCGTCTCGCAAACGATCATCACTTCGCTGCCTTACGCTTGTGGATTGATCGCCATGCTGATCAACAGCGCCCATTCCGACCGGACGGGCGAACGCCGCTGGCACACGGCGCTGTCGATTCTGATCGGAGGGGTCGGGCTGGCGTTGGCCATTCTTTCAGGAGACATGCTGGCGCTGGTCATAATTTTCCTATGCGTGGCGGGGATCGGCGTTCATGCCTATCTGCCGGTCTTCTGGACATGGCCGTCCAGATTCATGGCCGCCTCGGCGGCCGCGACGGCGGTCGGTTTGATCAATTCCTTTGGGAATCTCGGCGGCTATTTCGGGCCGAAAGTGGTGGGAGAGTTAAGCGTAAAATACAAATCTTATGTTCCCGGAATGTGGTTTCTGGTCGTGTGCATTTTGATCGCGGGCTTGCTGGCGATACTGGTCAAGCCTCCTCTCAAGAAGCAAGAATAAGAGACAGGATTTCAGAAGTTCAGTAGCTTGTTCGCGGCGTCACGGATGCGCGCATCGGGACTCTCCGCGGCCTTGCGCAGGTGCGCCGCCGCGCTCGCGGCGTCTCCGCGTTTGCGCAGCGCCTGTGCGAGTCTCAGATGCGCCTCGAAATGATCCGGCGCATATTTAATGGCTTCTCGCAAATGGCTCTCGGATTGCGCGCCGGCGCCGTGGGCCGCAAGCGCTATGGCGTACGCCAAATGGGCGTCCGCGAATGAAGGCGCGCTTCGGATGGCGGCTTCGAAGTGATATTGAGCCTCCCGGAAACCGCCATTCCCCGCCAGCAGGTTCGCCAGATTGAGCCGCATCGTCGCCGCCTCGGGCCGCAACCTGACCGCCTCTCGCCAGGCCTTCTCC
>DASUFM010000508.1:0-6068 GCA_036274535.1 Blastocatellia bacterium | reverse complement strand
GTCCCTTGTCCCTTGTCCCTTGTCCCCTTGTCCCCTTGTCTCGTGGATACTCAGCGTACAACGCCAGTCAAAGGGCTGCTGGCGCTGGCGTATAAGCGCTTCTCCATTCGCCCGGCGAGATACGCGAGCCTGCCTGATCGGACCGCGAGTTTCATAGCCTCAGCCATCGCCCCGGGGTCTCGAGCCTCGGCGACCGCCGTGTTCATCAGCAGTCCGTCGACTCCCAGTTCCATGGCCAGGCAGGCGTCGGACGCCGTGCCCACGCCGGCATCGACGATGATCGGGACTTCGGTGATCCGCTCGCGCATGATCCGCAGGTTGTTGGGATTTTGAATGCCCAGGCCGGAGCCGATCGGGGCCGCCAGAGGCATCACCGCCGCCGCCCCCGCGTCAATCAGCTTCTTCGCCATGATCAGATCGTCGTTGAAATAAGGCAGCGCGGTGAAACCCTCTTTGACCAGTATAGTCGTGGCTTCGAGCGTCGCCTCGTTATCGGGAAAGAGCGTCTTCGGATCGCCGATCACTTCGACTTTGATCCAGTCCGACAGGCCGACTTCCCGGGCCAGACGGGCCGTTCGCACGGCTTCATCAGCCGTGTAGCAGCCGGCCGTGTTCGGCAGGATCGAGAATCTCTTCAGATCTATGAAATCGAGCAGGGACGGCTGCGAACGGTCCGTGATGTTGACGCGCCGCACGGCGACGGTGATCATCTCGGCGCCGCTGCGATCGAACGCGGCGACCATCTCATCGTTGTCGCGATATTTCCCGGTGCCTATGATCAGGCGCGAATTGAACTCGCGCCCGGCGATGATGAGTTTATCGTTCATAAAGCATTTTGCCACAGAGCCACAGAGCCGGAGAGACAAGGGGACAAGGAAAGGAATAGAAGATTCTCCTTGTCTCCCCTTCTCCTTTTCCCCTGTCTTTCTTCCTCTGTGTCTCTGTGTCTCTGTGGCGATTCATATTCATCAAAAGATCGTCACCTTCACCGAGAGGTACTTCCTCGGGTTCTGGCGGAAATCGTAGAGGAGTTTCGTCACCTCCGCCGAGAGGTTGTTGGCGTTGTTATAAAGACGCTCGTCCTTGAGTATCATCCCCATCGTGCCTTCACCTCTCTCCATGCGGGCCGTGATGACGTTGAGCCTTTCGATGGTGCCGCGGAAGTCGTTGTAAAGCTTTTCGTCGTTGATCAATTTGCCGACCGTGCCCTCTCCGCGCTCGACCTTGGCGACCATATTCTCCAGCCGGCCTGAAGTCTGATCAAGCCTGGCGATGAGCGAGCTGGCGTCGTTGTAGAGCTTATCGTCCTTGACAAACTTGCCGAGGGAGCCCTTGCCGGAGCGGAGCTGGTTTTCGATCTGATCGGTAATGCCGCGCAGTTGAGTGACGGTCTCGGTCATATTTTTGTAAAGCGCCGGGTCGCTGACCAGCTGGCCCATGGTCCCCTGGCCGCTCTTGACCTCTTTCATGAGGCTTTCGGCCTGGCGCACGGCGCTGTCGAGGTTCACGTAGAACGATTCGTCATTGAGGAATTTCCCGACCGAGCCCCTCCCGGCCTTCAAATTCCCGGTCATCTCTCTGATGTCACCGGCTATCACGTTGAGGTGCCCGACGGCCGTCTGCGCGGCGTTGATGATGTCGCCGACGCTCTTTTGGGCCTCGCTGGGGATGCTGTCGCCGTCGTTGATCGGCTTGCCCGTGGCGGTGCCGGGGGTGATGTCAATAACGTTATCGCCGAGCACGCCGGCGCTCTTGAGCACGGCCATTGAATCGGTGCGGATGCGCTCGACCGCCGGACTTCCGTCAATCCTGCCGTCGATCTCCATGACGATCTCTATGTTGTTCGGCGAATCTTTCGAACTGGGTATCTTGCCGAAATTGATTCCAGTGACGCTGCCCACTTTCTTGCCCGAAAGTCGCACCTCGGCGCCTTTGCGCAGCCCGTCGACGCTCGCCATCTGAGTCCTGACGGTGGCGGTCTTGCTGATGCCCGGCAATTTGATGTCGCCGCTGACGGCGAAAATCACAAGGATCAAAATACCCAGAGCTGAAAGAACCAGGATCCCAACGCGTAATTCCGAAAAACTCGCTTGCTTACGTTGCGCCATAAATAATGCCTCCGAATATTGCGATAGGACTTATAGGACTTATAGGAATCTTCCGTCCTATAAGTCCTATTTCCTATCAGCGCTCATTATCGAGGAACTTTCGAATATAAGGGTCGCGCGAATTGCGCATCTCCTCATCACTTCCGCTGAATATGATGTTCCCATCCTTCAGCATGATGAATTTGGTGTTTACCAGGCACAGATTATCGCCTTCGTGCTCGAAGCTCAGGTTGCCGTAATCGTCGCGCACGACGTATTCGCTGGCCAGCACCTCGATGTCCTGCAGACGGTGCGTGACGAAGATCGAGGAGACCTCTTCCAGGTCGCGCAGCTTGAGGGCCAGCTCGCAAATCGTGCGAGCGGTGATCGGGTCCAGGCCGGCGGTCGGCTCGTCATAGAGAATGATCTTCGGGCTTCCGACCAGCGCCCGCGCGATGCCGACGCGACGGCGCATTCCTCCCGAAAGCTCGTTCGGCATCTTGTCCGCCGCATCCTCAAGGTCGACGAAGCGGAGCATGCGCATGACGACCGGCTCGATTTCCGACTCGCGCGCCTTCTTTTCGCGCAGGCGGTAGGCGACGTTGTCGTAGACCGAGAGGCTGTCGAATAACGCGCCCTCCTGAAAAACCATCCCGATCTTTTGCCGGATCTCCATCAGCCGCTCTTCGGGGTAATCGGTGATGTCTTCTCCGTCTATCAGGATGTTGCCCGAGTCGGGTTTGATCAGCCCCAGCGCCAGGCGCAGCAGCGTGGATTTCCCGGTGCCGCTTCCGCCCATCACGACTTTGGATTCGCCGTAGCGCACGTTGAAGCTCACCTTGTCCAAAACCACGCGACCGTCGAAGGCGAGCGATACGTCTTTGAATTCGATAGCCTGATATTTATTCGTCATAAATAAGACTAGGGCGCCAGCAGCAACGAGAGGATCAATTTCATGAGCAGGAAATCGACTGCGATGATCAGGATCGAGACGATGACGACCGATTGAGTGGTCGAACGCCCGACGCCGACGGTGCCGCCCGTAGTGCTCAATCCCTTGTAACAACCGACGATCGCGATGATGAATCCGAAGACAGTCGGCTTGATCAATCCGCCCAGGATTTCGTTGTAAGTCACGGCCTCTTTCGCCGAAGCGATGTAAACTGACGACGCCTGCCCATGAAACAACATCGACGCCAGCATCCCGCCCATGGTTCCGATCATATCGCAGACGACCGTCAGCGCGGGCGCCATCGTCACCAGCGCGACGATGCGCGGCGTGACCAGTTTCTTGATCGGGTCGGCGCCCAGGGCGCGCATGGCGTCGATCTGCTCGCTGACGAGCATGGAGCCGAGTTCGGCCGCGATGCCGGACCCGACGCGGCCCGCCAGCATCAGACAAGTCAGCACCGGCCCGAGTTCGCGGATCAGACTGGTCGCCACGAGCTGCCCCGCGACGCTCTGCACGCCGAACTTCTGGAGCGTGTTGTTCGTGTTGAGCGCCAGCACGGCCCCGGTGAAGAATCCCGTCAGCAGAATGATCGTTAAGCTGCCGAAGCCCAGGATGTCCATCTGGCGGATCATCTCGCGCATATAGAAAGGCGGACGGAAAATCCCGCGCGCCACGCGCCAGATGAGCAGGGTAATTTCTTGTACTTGAAAAATTCCGCGGATGATCAGATTCATTTAGATTCGCGTTCAGTCATCGAAATCGGCGATGTGAGAAATGCGCCGCTGAACGAGGGAACTATGATGCTGTTTTTGCATTCCCAGGTCAAGACATGCCTGAGTTCTGAATCTCTCAATGAAGAGTCATTCATTGATTCTCAGGCAATGGCGGCGGGGGCATTGCAGGCAACCGGGGCGCCTGTGGCGACGGGGAAAACAGCCGGGCTTGATCCGTTATGCGCTGAGCCCTGGGTATTTCTTCGACGGCCCGCAGCGCCTGATCGTCGCTCTCGATCAGAAATCGCTCGCCGACCTCAACGCCGTAAGCGGCGGTGATCACTTCGGCGCGAATGCGGCGGCGGGCGTATTCCATATTTCGGTTGAGTTGATCCTCATTCACCTGCAGTTCGCGTCGCTCTCGTATGAACGCTCGAAAGGCGGCGATAAGTTGATCCGTCAACTGGTACTCATTGCCGTGGAGTTGATAACCATATTCCGTACGCTTCACCGCGTATTCGTCGAACCCCGCGACCTTTCCGGCGACCAGCAACCGGGCGAATTCGAAGCAGGCGTCGCGCAAACGAATGTCCGAGTCGGGGATTTTGATGACCACGTCCGGCGTGATGCCTCCGGGATTGCGTCTCCCGTTCGCCGCCCCCGATTGCGATTTGGACTGGGATTTCGGCGAGCGCTTCGCCCCCGGCTCGCCGCCGCGGCCGGTGACGTAGTAGTCGTAGATGCCGACGCCGTTGTAGGGCCGCTGAATCGAACGTCCGTTGGGCGTGTAGTATCTGGCGGTAGTCAGTGTCAGTCCGGTTCTCCAACTCAACGGATATACGGTCTGCACCAGGCCTTTACCGAAACTCTCTTCGCCGACCAACAGCCCGCGGCGCCAATCCTGGATCGCGGCGGCGACTATTTCAGACGCCGAAGCCGTCTCGCCGTTGATCAACAGGACCAGCGGCATGGTTTCCGGATTTTGATTCTCCGAACGGCGGGCCTGGCTCGGATAACGCCCCTCACGCCCGCGCACCGATACAATATCGAGCCCCTTCGGTAAAAATATTTCGGCCACATGAACCGCCTGCTCCAACAGGCCGCCGGGATTGCGCCGCAGGTCCATAATCAGCGAAGTCATCCCCTCATGTTTGAGCTTCGAAATCGTGTCGCGCAGTTCCTCGGCGGTCTCCTGATTGAATCCACCCGTCAGGCCTATGTAACCGATTCCGGGCCGAATCATGAAAAAGTTTCGCACCGACGGGAATGGCACTTCGCCTCGAGTGATCTCAACAGTCAACGGCTTCGGCTCGCCTGCCCGTTCGACGGTCAGGCTGACTTCGCCCCCGGATTCGCCTCGCACCTGCTTCAAAGCGTCCCACTGCGACCAGTCCCTGGTGGCTTTGCCGTTAACCGCGATGATCGCGTCGCCATAACGCAGCCCCGCGCGCTCAGCCGGCATCCCCTGGCTGACGCCGAGCACGTAAAGCCGCCCGTTGCGCTGGTTGATCGTCACGCCTATCCCGTAAAAATGGCTGCTCTGCTCGTCCTGCATCTCGCTGAACTCGCGCCTGCCGTAAAAGCTGGAATGCGGATCCAGAGAATGAAGCATTCCCAACACCGCCCCGCGGGTCAGCCGCTCTTTGTCAGGGGCGCCCGCGTAATTGCCTTCAATGACTTCGACCGCCCTGGCAAAATCTCTCACGGCTGGATTGCCCGCCATTCCGTCACTGGGTTTGGTAAGGGTCGCCTGATCGTAAAAGAGACCTCCGATTATCCCGGAGACGGCGACGATCAGAAAAGCGGTCATCGGAACCGCGTATCCACGATTGCGTCCGGTTTGCGGAGCGCCGGTTTGCGGAGTAGAGGATAGAAGCTTGAATAGCTTTCGGAGCCGATTTGCGGATTGTCTTGCCTCAGTGTTCATGCCACTTCCTCGCCATGGTCAAAATAAAGACGCCTCATCTGGATGTTGCAGCGCCTGCATCTGAACCGGTCGCAATAATATACGATCCAACCCGCTCATCCAACCGGATTTAAATCAAACGCGTATCAGATGAGCGATTCGCCGATAAAGCTTCGCGCTCATCCCGCGCACAATCACTACGTCCTGCGGGCGCTTGAACAGGCCATGCCTTCGGCGATGCTCGACAATGCGCGATGCGAGAACCGGGCCGATCCCCGGCAATCGCTGCAATTCCTCGACCGTGGCGGCGTTGATGTTGATGCGTTCCTCGCCCTGAGAACGGAAAATCGAGGCCTCGGCGGACAGCGCAAGGCCGAATATGAAGATCGCGACGATTGTTGCGATGGCGT
>DASUFM010000507.1:0-3509 GCA_036274535.1 Blastocatellia bacterium | reverse complement strand
ATATCACCGACGCCTCAGTCGCCACATCGTTATATCTGGCAATGGCGCTCGGAAAGCCTCTCCTGATTGAAGGACCGGCAGGCGTCGGAAAAACCGAAATCGCAAAATCACTCGCCGATGCGCTGGAAACGAAACTGGTGCGTCTGCAATGTTATGAAGGACTGGACGCCGCCACGGCGATTTATGAATGGAATTATCCGAAGCAACTGCTGCGCATCAAGCTGCAGGAACAGGCGGCGGCCAGCGCTGCTGAAAAAGAAGCGGAGATATTCAGCGAGCCTTTCCTTTTGAAGCGCCCGTTACTCGAAGCCATAACCGACCAGACTAAGTCGCCCGTTTTGTTAATTGACGAAATCGATCGAAGCGACGAAGAATTCGAGGCGTTCCTGCTTGAAACACTCTCGGAGTTCCAGGTGACTATCCCTGAAATCGGGCCGATCAAGGCGACTCATCGCCCTTACGTTGTCTTGACATCAAACAGGTCAAGAGAACTTTCCGATGCGCTTCGCAGGCGATGCCTCTACCTTTGGATCGATTATCCGTCCCTTGAAAAAGAACTCGAAATCGTGCGCGCCAGGGTTCCAGGAATCAGCGAGGCGCTTTCAAGCGAAATCACGCGCATGATTCAATCGGTCAGAAAATTGAATCTGGCCAAGGTCCCCGGCGTCGCCGAAACTCTCGACTGGGCCGCGGCCCTGGTCGTCTTGAACGCCTCGCAACTCGATCAGGAAGTGATAGCGGAAACCGCCGGTTGTTTTCTAAAAGACGAGGCCGACCTTCGCAAGTTTGAAACAGAGCTGAGCGCCAGACGCCTTGGCTAAGTGAGGTGAGGATGGAAAGCGTCAAGACCAGGCTGATGCGAGAAGCTGTTATTTGCTCAGTGTACTTTGTAATTTCAATACTCTCCGCAATATGGGCTTATGACAGATTTCAAGTTTTCAGCGATGGGTATGGCAATGGAAGTTTTGATATAAATCCTATGGGGATGGTCCGCATAATGTGGCGCCATTACCTTGTTCCATTTATATGCGCTTTTGTGATCTTGTGCGCGCTGAGGTTTTTGTCGATCGTTCTCCTTTGGTATGGAAAGAGGGGAACTACATTTTCCAATCGAGTTCAGTGATCGTCATGCCGTATGACTCGACCATCAACCGAAGATAACCTGCTCAACGATACAGTCCTGTTCTGCAGGGCGCTCCGGGAACGTGGTCTTCCGGTAACGCCTTCAGAGGCGATTGATGCGGTCACGGCAATCGGGCTGATCGATCTCGACGACCGAGAGGAAACCTTTTTGAGTTTGAGAAGCGTCCTTACGTCCCGCATGGAGGACTTCCCTGTTTTTGAGGAACTCTTCGAAGATTTCTGGAGCCGGATCGAGCGGAATCCGAATACCAGGAAAAATATTGAGCGCGAAGCCGCTTCGACGAGCGTCCGTATCTCTTCCGGCGAACACGGGCATAAGGGCCTGGCTTTCTTTCTCGAACACTGGGGAGGCCCACGCGCATCAGCGCCGATCATTTTACGCGGCGCGAGCGATGTAGAATCCGCGGCGGAAAAAGATTTCAGTTTGTTCGCCGCCGATGATCTTGAAGAAATTTCCCGATTGGCGCGAAGGATTGCCAGGCGGCTCGCGCGCAGTCCCAGCCGCCGCTGGGAAGCCGCCAGACGCGGGCTCAAGATAAATATGCGCCGAAGTCTTCGCCTGTCTTTGAGGAGCGGAGGAGAAATAGTCAGGCTCTCGTTCAAGCGGCGCAAACAAAAGAAGACCAGGCTGATAATGATATGCGACGTGTCGGGGTCTATGGACATTTACAGTCAGATCCTTCTTCAATTCGCATACGGGCTTCAAAACAGCCTCGCGCGTGTAGAGACATTCGTATTCAGCACGACGATCGAGCGAATAACCGGACACCTGAAAAAAAACACTTATAGGCATGCGCTGGAGCGCCTGAGCGCGAATGTCCGAGGGTGGTCCGGGGGAACCTTGATCGGCGGCTGCGTCGCCGCATTTAATTCCGATTGGCCGAGGCTCGTTGATAAGCGCGCCGTCGTCATCATACTGAGCGACGGTTGGGACACCGGAGAGCCGGAGAAGCTGGCCGATGCGCTGGCCGCAATGAAAAAGCGAGCCGGAAAGCTCATCTGGCTGAACCCGTTAATGGGAAGTCCGGTCTATCAACCGCTGGTCCGCGGGATACAGGCGGCGCTTCCACACATTGACGTGTTCGCTCCGTTAAATAATCTGGCGAGTCTCAGAGCTCTGGAAAAACATCTGATCTTATAGGATGACGATGGAAAAGGTTTTCGACCAGATCGAGAAGCTCAGGAAGACCGAGAAACGCGTAGCCATGGCCACGCTTGTCGCTACTCGCGGGACGAGTCCGAAAAAAGAAGGCGCGAAAATGTGGGTGAGCGCGCAAGGGGGCATACTCGGCGCCGTGACCATCGGCGGATGCGTGGACGCGCGCGTGATCGAGGAATCAGAAGAATCTCTCGCTTCATTCGAGCCGCGATTTCTTTCCGTCGCCATGGGTGAAGAAGACGCGTGGGAAGGCGGATTCACCTGCGCCGGAACAATTCAGGTCATGATCGAACCTCTGAATCTGAGCGATCCGGACGACCGATTGATGGCTCTTTACAGGCTTGTGCGCGACGAGACGCGAAACGGCAGGCGCATAGTCGTGGCCACGCGTCTGGAAAACGCTTCGTCTAAGCTCCTGGTCTTCGAAGACGGACGAACGTCTGGCACGCTCGGCGACGCGGCGCTCGATCTGGAGGCGCGCGAGACGGCTCTTAAACTCGCTTCCAACCGAATCTCAGGCTCCGTTACTTTAAACACGGGTTCATATACAGCCGAGGTATTTTTCGAGACGCACGGCCCCGCGCCGGCTTTGATCATCTTCGGCGCCGGCCCGGTCTCGATGAGTCTTGCGAACCTGGCCAAAGAGATGGACCTGGAGTGTGTGGTAATTGACGGCAGACCGCGCTTCGCGACCCGCGAGCGGTTCCCTCAGGCCGATGAATTGTTGGTTGGAATCCCTTCCGAAATCGCCAGAACGCTTGAATACAACTCATCAACCTTTGTCGTCCTGACGGCGCACGATTACAAATACGACATACCTGTTCTCAAAACCGTCCTGAAGACCGAGGCTTCATACATCGGCCTGCTGGGCAGCAGGAAGAGAGGTCAGGCGATTTTGAACTTCCTCAAGGAGAGCGGAGTGGACGAACGGACGCTCGAGCGGGTGCGTGTCCCGGCGGGACTGGACATCGGCGCGCAAACAGCTCCTGAAATAGCTTTGAGCATTCTGGCCGAAGCGTTCGCGGTTAAGGCGTCCAGGCAAGGGGCGCCGATGCGTGAAAGATCCTGAATTTTTCCTCTAGCATCAGCCGGCAAACTAAAACCTGGAGCAAGTTTCAATTGGCTGTACGGGTCAGTACCGCGAGCGGTAGCGAGCGTGGCTCAATCTGAAGACCGCTCGCTACCGCTCGCGGTACTGACCCGGCGC
>DASUFM010000506.1:0-3652 GCA_036274535.1 Blastocatellia bacterium | reverse complement strand
ACCCGCGCCACATTAATGTTTGAAATGGCGCATGGCGGTGAAGACCATCGCCATGTTGTGTTCATTCGCCGCTTCAATGACTTCCTTGTCACGCACGGAGCCGCCGGGCTGAATGATGGCCGTGACGCCATGTTTGGCGGCCTCGTCGACTCCGTCGCGGAAGGGGAAGAAGGCGTCTGAAGCCAGCGCGCAGCCGGCGAGAGGTAGTTGCGCTTTCATCGCGCCGATCCTGACCGAATCGACGCGCGACATCTGGCCCGCGCCGACGCCGATCAACTGGTTTTCGGCGGCGTAGACGATGGCGTTCGATTTGACGTGCTTGCAGATGGCCCAGGCGAAACGCAGCGCGCGCAGTTCCGATTGATCAGGTTTGCGGTCGGTGACGATCTCGAACTTCTCTTCGTCGAGCAATTCGACGTCGCGGTCCTGAAGGAGCGCGCCGCCGCTGATCCTTCGTATCTCGAAATCAAGCGCCCTTGATCCGCCATCCGCGACGGGCGCGCCCATTTTCAAAACCCGCAGGTTCTTTTTCGCCGACAAAACGCGCTTTGCGTCCTCGGTGAAATCCGGCGCGATGATCACTTCCGAGAACATTTCGGCGATCTCCTTCGCCGCCGCCTCATCCACCGTTCCCGAAAAAGCGATAATGCCGCCGAAGGCCGAAACAGGGTCCGTGGCCCTGGCCCGCACGAAGGCCTCCGCCGGATTGGAAGCGACGCCCACGCCGCATGGATTCGTATGTTTGATGATCGCGCAGGCGTGCGGCAGGTCATGCGGTTCGATCGCGCCTTTGGCCCGCGCGTCCAGCAGATGCATGCGATGAAGCTCCGCGACCAGTTCCCACGCGCCGTCGCTGTCGATCAGGTTGTTGTACGAAAGCTCCTTGCCCTGTAATTGTTCGGCCGTCGCGACGCCGCGCTCCCCCGCGCCCGCGATTTTATACAGCGCCGCGCGCTGATGCGGGTTTTCACCGTAGCGCAGCCCGCTGATCTTGCGCAGGTTGAGTTCGATCGAGTCGGGCAGGCTCATAATGTCGCTCTGTGTCGATTCCTTCGACGCCAGGAACCGGGCTATTTCTCTGTCGTAATCGGCGGTGTGTTTGAAAGCCGTGACGGCGAGCCGGTAGCGAAAATCCAGCGTCAATCCGCCGTTTGATTCGTCAAGTTCTCTCGCGACCAGCGGATAATCATCGGGGTCCACGACCACGGCGACGTCGTTGTGATTCTTGGCCGATGAACGGATCATCGCGGGGCCGCCGATGTCTATGTTTTCGATGGCTTCTTCCATCGTCACGTCAGGTTTTTGAATCGTCTCGCGGAACGGATAGAGATTGACTACGACCAGGTCAATCGGCTCTATGCCGTGCTCGCTCATCTTCGCGCGATGCTCCTGGTTGGAGCGTATGCCGAGGATTCCGCCATGAACTTTCGGGTGCAGAGTCTTGACGCGTCCGTCGAGCATTTCGGGAAAGCCGGTGAGATCGGAAACGTCGCGCACGTCGATTCCATTCTCGCGCAGCAATTTCGCGGTGCCTCCGGTCGAAATGATCTCGACGCCATGCCCGGCGAGCTTGCGCGCAAATTCGACCAATCCCCGCTTATCCGAGACGCTGATGAGCGCCCTGCTGATTTTTTTCAATGATTGTTCTTGCACATTGGTCTCCTGATCGGTTTTGGCCTGTAGCTTTTCAGTTTACGGGAAAGCTTTAAAAGGTCAACTTATCATCATCTGGAAATCTTCGATTAAACTAACTTCTACGAAGTCAGGATCAAGATATTCGCTACGTCTTGTTTTAACCGGGTTGGACGGATTATCGGGGAAATCTGGTCCTGTTTTCATAATGAATCGGATTTAACTATACTTTTGCCAACCGGCGTTGAAAAAGCGGCTTCTAACGCCAGACTATCGATCTATAATCTGTTGCGCGGAAAATCCACCTGTAAACTTTTTACGGATAGATTAGGCAAGGGGGACCTAAGAAATGAGAACGAGATTTTTCCGACACACCACTGCGCTGTTCCTGACTTTCGCTCTCGCAAGCGCACCCGTGTTTGCGCAAGGCCGAGACAAATCATCACAAAAATCGTCGCGTAACTCGTTGAAGCCTCTGGATAAGAATGAGGATCCGACGTTGATTGGCAAGCGCGACATCAATAAGGGCACGATACAATTCTATTCGCTCGAAAAAGAGGTCGCCATCGGCCGCCAACTCTCCGCCGAAGTCGACCAGACCTCCAAGGTTATCAGCGATCCGATTGTCGGTGAATACGTCAACCGTGTCGCGCAAAACATAGTTCTCCATTCCGACTCCAAAGTTCCTTTCACGATCAAAGTAATCGACTCCCAGGAAGTCAACGCCTTCGCGTTGCCTGGGGGCTTCCTTTACGTCAATCGCGGCCTGCTCGAAGCCGCTGAGAACGAAGCCGAGGTGGCGGGCGTGATCGCTCACGAGGTCGCGCATGTCGCGGCGCGCCACGGCATGGAACAGGCGTCGAAAGGCCAGCTCGCCAACTACCTCTCGCTCCCGCTGATCTTCCTGGGCGGAATCGGCGGTTACGCCATCCAGCAGGTTGTGGGGTTGGCCGTTCCGCTGACCTTCCTGAAATTCACGCGCGGGGCCGAGAAAGAAGCTGACAGGCTCGGCGCGCAGTATATGTGGTCTGCTGGCTATGATCCCAACGCTCTGATCACATTCTTCGAAAAGCTGCAGGCGAAGGAAAAGAAGAAGCCGGGCACGCTGTCGAAACTTTTCAGCACGCATCCGATGACCGGCTCCCGTATCGAGCAAGTGCGCGAGTTGATCGTGCGATTCCCGGAGCGGAGTGAGTATCAGATCAACACGTCGGAATTCGGACAGGTGAAGTCTCGCATTCTCGCCATCTCCGCGCCGACTCGCGGTTCCGGCCGGGATGATTCGGGCCGCCCGACGCTCAAACGGCGGCCGCGGACCACGTCCGGCGACGAAAATCCTGATTCCGAAACTCCTAATCGCCCGGTCCTCAAACGGCGTGACGACTCGCAGAGCGGAGATAAAAACTCATCACAACAAACGGAGCAGCAGTCCGAGAGCTCCGGCAAACCGACCTTGAGACGGCCGAATAACCAGTAGAGGACGGAGGGACGGAGGATCGAGGATGGAAGATCGAAGATGGCGCTCTCGATCTTCCATCCTCGATCTTCGATCCTCGATCCTCGATCCTCGATCCTCTGTCTATGCAGCCTTGCTGTCGAAAGCCAATCTCGCCGCTCCGATCAATGCGGCTTTATCACCGAGTGTAGCGTTGGCGATGCGGCATTGGCGCGCTGAAGCCGGCATCGTCCATTTGCCGGCCTCCTCTTTAATCAGGTCGAGAAAGGGTTTGAGCGTCAAACCCAGATGACCGCCGACGACGACCGCATCGGGGTTCAGGATCGAAATCAGATTGGCGACGCCGCGTCCGATCCAACGGCAGGTCTCGTTGACGGAATTGAGCGCCACCGCGTCACCGCCCCGCGCCACGCGAATGATGGCGGCGTCATCCAGGTTGGCCGGATCATCCTTAAGCAGGGCGCCGACCACTGAATTCGGGGCGCCGTCCCACCCTTCGATGACGCGGCGTTTCAGCGCGGCGCCGGCGGCCTCCGCGGCCAGACACCCGTGGGATTCGAACTC
>DASUFM010000505.1:0-2626 GCA_036274535.1 Blastocatellia bacterium | reverse complement strand
TCCAGATCAGCGGCATGATCATTTTCGAAATGAGCCCGGATGGAGGGAGACAGGGAGACAAGGAGAAGGGGAGACAGGGAGACAAGGTAGAGACGCAAAATCTTGCGTCTCTACTCAATTCCTTATCTCCTTGTCTCCCTGTCTCCCTCCATCCGGGCTCATTTCGAAAATGATCATGCCGCTGATCTGGATCTGTTTGCCCTCGAATTTCGCCGGTTCGAATTTCCAGGCGCGGGCCGCGAGGATCGCCTCGCCGTTCAGGTCCGACCTTCCGTCAACGACGTGGGCGAAGACCACGTCGCCGGTGACCGAAACGAGGACTTCGACTTTGACCGTCCCCGGCGCGTAAGCGGCGGTCAGGGCGCCTCGGCCGGCGCCAAGCGAATAAGCGCCTCCGTCCTTTGTCACCCCTTTCGCTGAAGGTTCATCCTGATTGCCGGATTTGGCCGGCCTGACGCCTGGAAAGACCGCCTCTGTCCTCTTGATCGGCCGGCCGCCGGCGATCAGCATCTTCATCGGGTCTTCGATTTTGTCTTCTTCCTCATCCGTGTGCGCGAATTCCGAGACGCGAATGGTGGGCACGCTGAAATCCGCGACATCACTCCCCTTAGCTCCGGCCAGTGACCTGGAGAGTTCTATGGCTCGGCTCAGAGATTCGATGGATTGTCTGCGATGCGCGCCGGCCATGTCCTCGGACTCCGCTGACAACGCGGCTTCGGCATGCAGCAGGTTTCTGACGTTCTCGGCTTCGGCGAAATTGTCCAGGATGGCGAGGGCCTTGTCGGCGTATTCCAACCCGTTCTTAATTCCTGTTTGAATCTCTGCGCGACTCTGGTCGGGAATCGCCGCTGTGACCTTGTTCTCTTTGATCTCAACGAATTTCGCCACCAGGTCGTGAACCTCACGCCAATAGGTCAACGCCGCTCTGTAATAGCTGAACGCCTTGACCGAATCCTTCTGGCCGGCTAGGTCGGCGCGCCGTATGAAGTAATCGCGCGATTGGGCCTGCAGATCCAGCCTGAACGCCGTCACGGCCGCGAGGCTCAGCGCCTCATCATTCTCGGGCTCCAGTTTCAGCGCGGCCTCGAACTTCGCCAGGGCGGTTTTGAACTGTTGAGCCAGATAAAGCTTCTTTCCCTGCGCTACCAATTGAGCGGCCAAAGCGCTCGGCTTCGCTCCGGGGCCATGGTTCTGCGCCATGACGAATGAATGGCGCCCCGCAAGCCCTATAAGCCCTATAAGCCCTACAAGCCCTATAAGCCCTATATTATTTTTTGAAACCATAAAACAACTGACGATTCATTGCGCGCCGGCTCTCAAACTCGCGCTCACCTGTTTTTGATACTGTCGCGCGGCTGCTTTCACAGCCGCTTCATCAAGCGTCAGCAATCTGCGGTTGCGCATCAGCAGGCGGCCGTTAACTATAGTGTCGGTTACGTCGGAAGCGTTCGCGGCGTATACCAGATGAGAAATGACATTATACATCGGCGTCAAGGAAAGATCGCTGAGATCGACGACGATCAGGTCGGCCCGTTTACCGGTTTCGAGCGAGCCGATTTCACGCTCCATGTGCAAGGCGCGCGCGCCGCCGATGGTCGCCATCTCGAGCGCCTGTCCGGCCGTCAGGACAGTCGGAGACATCGCCACCAGTTTGTGAAGCTTCGCCGCCGTATCCATCTCACCCCACATGCTCAGATCGTTGTTCGAGGCCGCGCCGTCAGTCCCCAGGCCTACGCGCAGCGATGACTTGAGCATTCGCGGAATGGGCGCCGTCCCCGAAGCCAGTTTCATATTCGACTGCGGGCAATGAGCCACGCCGACCTCACGCTCCTTGAGAATCTCTATCTCGCGGTCGTTGACATGTACGACGTGCGCGGCCAGCAACCTCCGTGAAAGAAAACCCAGGCCTTCGAGATAAAGCGCCGGACTGGTATTGTATTTTTCGGCGATCGTCTTTGTCTCGGGAGGCGCTTCGGCGAGATGAGTGAGGACCGGAACGTCATATTGATCGGCGAAGGACTTGACCTGTTTGAGATGCTCCGAACTGACGGTGTACGGCGCGTGCGGCGCGATGGCGGGCGTGATCAGGGCGTCGCCTTTCCAGCGCTTGACGAAGCTTTCGGTGTAACTGATGGCGGCGTCCCAGGTCTTGTTGTCCGGCGCCGGAAAATCGATGACCGTTTCGCCGAGCGTTCCGCGCATGCCGGCCTTCCTGGTCTCTTCGGCGATGGCGTCCTCGAAATAGTACATGTCCGCGTAGGTCGTGGTCCCGCCGCGAATCATCTCGGCCAGCCCCAGGCGAGCGCCCGCGACGACGAAGTCACGCGTAACGTTTCTCGCCTCGGCCGGAAAGATGTATTTGGTGAGCCAGTCCTGCAGATCCAGATCGTCGGCGACGCCGCGAAAGAGCGTCATTGGGATATGAGTGTGCGTGTTGATCAGTCCGGGCAGAACCACCTTATCCCGCGCGTCAATTACCCGGCCGGCTTTATAGCCCTTCGTTTTCAGATCGGCGGCGTCGCCGACGTCGAAGATTCGCTCGCCCCTGATCGCGACGAAGCCATTTTCAATGACACGCCGATCGGGATTCATCGTGACGACCGCGCCGCCGGTAATCAACAAGTCG
>DASUFM010000504.1:0-4020 GCA_036274535.1 Blastocatellia bacterium | reverse complement strand
GTACCGCGACCGTGAGGGAGCGGAGTCTTCGTTCATCTGAAAACCGCTATAGGAGGGGAAAATAGATGGACCCATTGCGCGAAATGAAACTGTTGATGACGCGCCGCCATTTCTTCGGCCGCTGTGGCGCAGGAATAGGGGCCGCCGCTTTGGCGATGTTGCTCGAAAGGAGCGGCCATGCGCAACAGGCGGGCCTGCCCGGTATTCCGCATTTCGCGCCTAAGGCGAGGCGCGTGATTTACCTTTACCAGTCGGGCGCGCCGTCGCAGCTCGATCTCTTCGATCCGAAGCCGCAGCTTGAAAGGCGTCGTGGGGAGAACCTGCCCGATTCGATTCGCATGGGACAGCGGCTCACGGGAATGACGGCATACCAGTCGAGTTTTCCGACCGCGCCTTCGGCCTTCAGGTTCGCGCGGCATGGCGAGTCGGGCGCATGGTTGAGCGAACTGTTGCCGCATACGGCGCAACATGTCGACGACATCTGTTTCATCAAGTCCATGCGCACTGAACAAATCAATCACGATCCGGCGGCGACGTTCATCATGACTGGCTTTCACCTCGCCGGCCGTCCGAGCATGGGGGCGTGGTTGTCATACGGTTTGGGCAGCGAGAATCAGGACCTGCCGGCCTTCGTCGTGATGGTATCGCGCGGGACGGGCAATACGGATGATCAGCCGCTCTATGACCGGCTGTGGGGCAGCGCCTTCCTGCCGCCTAAATACCAGGGCGTCAAGTTTCGCGGCGGCGCCGACCCGGTTCTGTATCTCTCTAACCCGCCGGGCATTGACGGCGAAGCCCGCCGCCGCTTCCTGGACGATCTCGCGAGGCTCAACCAGATGCGACAGCAGTCGACGAACGATCCCGAAATCGTGGCCCGCATCGCTCAATACGAGATGGCCTTTCGTATGCAGACCAGCGTGCCCGAATTGACCGATCTGTCGAAAGAGCCCGAGCGAACCTTTGAACGCTACGGCATCGAATCGCGCAAGCCGGGAACATACGCGGCCAATTGTCTGCTGGCGCGGCGGCTGGCCGAACGCGGCGTGCGGTTCATTCAACTGTTTCATCGAGGATGGGATCAACATAACAATCTGCCGAAACAGATCGTCAATCAGGCGCGCGACACCGATCAGCCGACGGCGGCGCTGCTTCAGGATTTGAAAGAGCGCGGCATGCTGGACGACACGCTGGTCATATGGGGCGGCGAATTCGGGCGGACCGTTTATTCGCAAGGCAAGCTGACGCCTGACAATTACGGGCGCGATCATCATCCGCGATGTTTCACGATCTGGCTCGCGGGAGGCGGAATCAAGGGCGGCGTGACCATCGGCGAGACGGACGATTTCAGCTATAACATCACGCGCGACCCGGTCGAAGTTCACGACCTGCATGCTACGACGCTGCATTGCCTGGGCGTTGACCACACGCGCCTTACTTATAAATTCCAAGGGCGCCATTTTCGTTTAACCGACGTCGCCGGCCGGGTTGTGGAGGCGGCCTTGCGTTAGCGGCCGCGGTTTTCAACGTGGACCCGGTCGAGTCGGCGCGGATCGTTACCGTGGTCGCGACGACGACTCTGATTCGGCCCGGAGTCTTTGGGGAATGAGCCCTGATGAGGCGCATTAACAAGATCGGAGAAAGGAGTTTCAATCGCTCCTGGTCGGCAAGCGGGCGGGCAGGTTCGATCAGTGGCGCCTCCGAGTCCGGCGGAGTGGACTGCCGGCAAGCTAAGCTTTAGACCGATACGCGCGCGGGCTCACGCCGAACTCCGCGCGGAACGTGCGATTGAAGTTGGAAATGTCGCCAAAGCCGCAGCCGAGCGCAATGTCCAAGATCTTCGTCGGCTCTTCACGCAGGCGGATTGCGGCGCGGCGCAGTCGCGCCCTGAGTAAATATTGATGCGGCGTCGTACCCGTAAGCCCCTCAAACATACGAAGGAAGTGGTAAGGGCTCAGGCGGGCGATATTGGCAAGGCTGCTCAGGTCGTGAGGGACTTCCGGATCATTGTCGATCATTCGGACGACTCGTGTAACACGCGCTAAAGAACTCGGCGGAGCGTCGGTTTGGCGGAGGACAACGCCGCGCTCAATCCGGATCGCCTGCGCTAACGTCAGAATGGCAAGCTCCTCGAACGCCTCGTGATCGGCCCCCGCCAGAAGCTCCGAAGCCCTCGAAACCATCGGAGACAGGGCGCGCGTCGGCGCCAGACGCGGTGTTTTGAAACGCGACTTGACGAGACCGGAGCCAGCTCTGAACCTCTCGCAGAACTCCTGGGTATAGGAAAACGATACGCAGCGATCCCCGACGCCGTGCTCATGTTCGCAGGTGAAATAATCACCGGCATTGCCAAGTAGCAATGCCCCCGGCAGCATCAGTTCGCAGCCCGCCGAAGTTCGATACTGAAACGTGCCGCCTACTACGATCGCGACACAGGTCTGTGAATGCCGCTCTTCGAATGGCTGGTCCTGGGGACCGGAGGCGCAGACTACATCGGACGCCGTCCATCCGTCTCCGGACGCGAGTTGACGCTGCTCGGGTGGGCGGGAAGTCGAGCCGGTAACGGTTCGCTGTGCGCGCCCTTCGGATTTGACCGCAATTTTCGCCAAGAATTCCACCCCTCCAAGCGTTACAGTGATAGCGGGTTGCGGGAGAGAAACCTCGCCGCAGCGCAATTTTGATAAGACGATATCATGTCCCGAACTTAGGAGCATAGGAGAACACGTCAACATGGCTTCAATACGGAAAGAGATTTCAACCGTCGCGAGCGTCGACGCCGCCTGGGCGGCGCTCCGTGACATTGGCGCCCTGCACACGCGACTCGTGCCCGGCTTTGTCGTCGATACGCGACTCGAACCCGGCGCCCGGGTCGTGACCTTCGGGAATGGATTGGTCGTTCGCGAGCTGATCGTGGATGTCGATGATGAGGCGAAGAGAGTGGTCTGGTCGGCGAAGAGTGAACAGCTTACGCACCACAACGCATCCGCTCAGGTTTTCGCAAGTGGCGCCGGCGAGACCAGGGTAGTGTGGATTGCGGACATTCTCCCGCACGAGGCGGCGAGCCTGGTTGGTCTCATGATGGAGCAAGGCATGAGCGTGATGAAGTCAACTCTTGATGCGCTCGCGGAGAAAGACGGAATGGAAGGTCGCTCTGACAGCGCCAGTTTTGGGGAACTACCACATTCATCATTGACTGCTGACCTGAACAGAACATAGACTTTCATTATGGATTGGAAACTTGAATTGGTGTTCGTTCCGGTCTCTGACGTTGACCGCGCCAAGGCGTTCTATACTGAGAAAGCCGGCTTCAACGCGGACCATGACCACAGGATTAGTGGCGAGATTCGCTTTGTTCAGCTGACGCCTCCCGGATCAGCCTGCTCGATCGCCATCGGGACTGGACTCAGTGACATGCCTCCTGGTTCTGTCAAAGGCTTGCAACTGGTGGTCTCGGACATCAACGCCGCTCGTGCGGAGTTGGTCGAGCGCGGGGTTGATGTCAGCGATATTCAGGTGTTCGACTGGGGGTCATTCGTCTTCTTCAGCGATCCGGACGGTAATGGCTGGGCGGTGCAACAGATACCCGCTCGTAAATAACATCCAAATTGGGGCGCCAATTTTGGATGTAGAAACCGGGCGGCGCAAATTGAGCCGTTTAATCTATATGGTTATGTCTCACAAGACATCCCCAGCCCCGGCGCGGCCCTCAACTGAGGACGCCGCCCTGTCGGGACTCGATGCAATCGTCGGCGTGTCAGATCACGGCGGATGGGCGGCGCTCGTAACCGTCGCTTCCGACGGAACTCTGGTTGATCGCCGCAATGTCGAACTGGTGGACAAGGGCCTTCCGAGCATTCCTCACCACCATGAGTGCCAAACCCTTCCGATTGATGAGGCCGTCGCCCTGGTCGAGAAGGTGCGCGACTCTGCCGACAGGCGCGCGATCCTCGCCTTGGACACTGTCGCTGCCGCTCTGCCCGTGCGCATCGTCGGCATTGCCCTACGCGAATGTCCACAACTTCC
>DASUFM010000503.1:0-2204 GCA_036274535.1 Blastocatellia bacterium | reverse complement strand
CTTTCGCAACGCTTCCAGACCATCTTCGCCGATACCCCCGCGATATTCCTGGCGGATGGTTTTGAAACTGTTGCCTTCGAGGATGTCGTTCGGCGATTGGTCGGCGAGCAGCACCACGTCGAACTTTTCGCGCAAGCGTCCGGCTTTGATCTCGGCGTTGTGAATTGTGGTATACGGGAATTCGTATTGTTCCAGTACCCAGCGCGTCCAGCCTTCGTCCATGTTTGAAGTCCAGGGCTGATAGAAGCCGATGCGCGGCGCGCTTGGCACGATGAAATATGCTTTGGGTTTTGTCTTGCTGAGTAAATTGGCGTCCGCCGCGGCCATTGAAGATGAAATCGTCCCGTCGCGTTGTATTGCGGCAATAGTGACAGCGGTTCCGCTTTTGAGCCAGCGATTGATCGTTACCGCGTCATCCGCGCCGTTGTAAGTCGCGGAAGCTTTCCCATCGGCGCTCATGACCGCAGGGGAACTCTCAGCAACTTTGTCGAATCGCAGGCCGTTCGGCAATGGCTTTTTCACGAAGACGGTTTCAACGCCCATCAGCATTCCCAATGACCATGCCGTCACGTCATATGGCGGTGCGGGCGGAGAACCGGGTGAGCGTCGCACTTCGGGGTAGGTCTGCTTTTCGAGCAGGTCTTTCGCATATCGCGCGAAGACTTGATTCATCGGGACGACGTATGTTCCTGACGGATACTTTCTGCCGTCGGCTTCAAACTCGCTCTCGGCGCGCGACACTTCGACGCCGGCCAACTGCAGCTTTTCAATCAAATGACGCACCGCGCGAGGATCGTGCTGCGTTTGAGCGTTGATGAGGATCGCCGCCACATCGCCCTGTACGCCTTTTTCCACCGTCGCGCGGTTAATCTCGTAAATCTGCTTCAACAATTGTTCGCGCCGGTCGGCGGCGGTTTCGAGCAACGCCATCGTCGCGATCAATTCGTAATCCACTATGTCGCGCAGCGTCCATCGTCCGCCCAGCCAGGGGCGCGGGTATTCGGTGCGCGGCGTCGTGTCGCGCGGCGGCGGCAGCGGCTCATTCGGATTTTCCATCTGGCGGCGAGCCTGCGCCCGAAAATCTTCACTCGCGGCCGGCGGCGATTGGCCGGGTTGCGCGCGGCGTTGCTCGATCGGCGAAGCGACGCGCGCGCTCGCGACTTCAGTCAGCAAGCCCACCTGGTTGTGCCACCAGCCGCTCCATGCCATCGCGCCCTGCCAGAAGTTGGTGTAGGTCGAGTTGTAGATGATGCCATCCTTGCCCTCGGCTTCCAGCGCGGCGGCCTGCGCCTGGCCGAAGATGCCATTCCAGCGATAGATCAGCGGGTGGACGTTCGGATTGATCGGATCGGTCGCCGGCATCACAAAAATGCGCGCGCCGCTGCTGCCCATCTGATGTTCGTCCAGCCAGACCGACGGGAACCAGTCGCGCCACAACAGCCGCGCCGTCAACCGGCTCTCTTTCTGCGTGAACATGTACATATCGCGGTTGTTGTCGTGACCGATGTAATGGTGATAGAGCCACGGCAACGGGCTGACTTCGTACTCGGAGCCGACGTTCTTGTTGTACCAGTCGGTGACCATAATCTGGCCGTCAGGATTGAGCGACGGCACGAGCAGGAAGATTACGTTGTCGAGAATCTTTTTAACCGTCGGCGAATCTTCGGTCGCCAGCCGGTGAACCAGCTCCAAAACCATTTGCGACGCGCCGATTTCCGTCGAATGGATGTTGCACGTCACCAACACCACGGCCTTGCCCGAACGGAAAATCTCGTCGCGCTCAGGCGCCGACGGCGCCCCCCCTTGAAAGTAGAGCTTGCGTTCGAGCTCCTTGTAGCGACCCAGATTCCTGATCGTGTCCGATGAACTGATTTCGAGCGCGATGAAAGGATTGTTGAGCGTAGTTTTACCGAGCTCGCGCAAATTGACGCGATCGGAGGCGGCGTCCACGAGTTTCAGGTACTCGACTATCTTGTCCCAGCGGGCGAGCTTACGGTCCTCGCCGACGCGGAACCCGAGGAACTGTTCAGGCGTTTGGAGTTGAACACCGGTCGCCTGCGTTCGTCGTTGAACGCCGGACGGCAGCGACAGCAACACGGCAGTCAGAATTAGGGTGATTCCTGCGCGACGAGAAAACATTACTGGGCGTCTCCTTTGCTTACGAGAGCGATTTCACTCGATACTCTTTTTCAGGTCTTTACCGG
>DASUFM010000502.1:0-3046 GCA_036274535.1 Blastocatellia bacterium | reverse complement strand
ATCGCGCTTATGGTTGCATTTAATAATCAAACGCCATAAGGCGGAACTACGAACTGATTTTCCGAGGAGTGGGTTTCAAATGTCAGTCCCCATGTGGGCATGGATTGGATTCGGCCTGTTCGTGCTGGCGATGCTGGCCCTCGATCTGGGCGTATTCCATCGCGAATCACACGTAGTAAAAGTCAAAGAATCGCTGATCTGGAGCGGCGTCTGGATCGTCCTGGCGCTGCTCTTCAATCTTGGGCTGTATTACTTGCGCGGGCCTCAGCCGGCGCTCGAATTCCTGACCGGCTACCTGATCGAGAAATCGCTCAGCGTGGACAACATTTTCGTCTTCCTGCTGATCTTCACTTATTTTCGCGTGCCGCTGCGTTACCAGCATCGGGTGCTGTTCTGGGGCGTTCTGGGCGCGCTCATTATGCGCGCGATCCTTATCGCCCTCGGCATTTCTCTGATCCAACACTTTCACTGGGTAATATACGTATTCGGCGCCTTCCTTATTCTGACCGGCGTCAAAATGGCGTTGGGGAAAGATAAAGAGATTGATCCGGAAAGGAACCCGGCGCTCCGGCTCTTCCGCCGATTCACGCCGGTGACGAATGATTATCGAGGCGGCAAGTTCTTCGTCAAGCAGGGAGGGAGGCGCTACGCCACGCCTCTGTTGATCGCGCTGCTGGTAGTGGAGACGACGGACCTGATCTTCGCCGTGGATTCGATCCCCGCGATCCTGGCGATCACTCCGGACCCGTTCATCATCTATACTTCGAACGTCTTCGCGATTTTAGGGCTGCGGGCGCTCTATTTCGCCCTGGCGGGCGTAATGAAGTCGTTTCACTACCTTCATTACGGGCTGTCGGTCATCCTCGTCTTCGTGGGCGCCAAGATGCTGCTGGCCGATTTCTACAAGATCCCGATTGGCGTCGCCCTGGGCGCGGTCGCCGGCATTCTGGCCATTTCAGTCATTGCCTCACTGGCGTTCCCTAATAGGGATATGGTCGCGGGCGGCGGCGAAGCGCTGCGGTAGTGGCGATTGTATCCGCGTGATAGAACGCGGATGACGCAGACGGCGCCGATCATTGCGGATAAAACTCGAAGAGATCAGCGTTTATCCGCGCGCCCTGTGTCATCCGGGTTCCATCAGCCTACACACGGATCCAATACCCGGGCTAACTCATTCCGGCTTGAAACGCCCTGGTGTGTTCGCACACGGCCTTGAATGTGCTCATTACTTCGTCATAAGGGATTTCAGTGGCCTGCCTCCCTCTGCCGTCTTCGGCGCGCAGGACGACGTCGTTGAGCGAGAGGATGCCCGCCAGTTTTCCGTCGCGGCCGATGACCGGCAGCCTTCGCACTCTCTCGCGCCGCATGGTTTTGAGCGCGGATTTCACGTCCTCGTCCCTGGCGCAGGCGTAAACGTTGCCTGACATAACCTCGCCGACATTGATCTCCGTGGCGCGCCTGCCTTTGGTCGCCGCCGCGATCGCGATGTCGCGGTCCGTGATCATTCCCATCACTCTGTTCATGTCGTCTACGACGGGCATCGCGCCGCAGTCGTAATCCCACATGAGCGCCGCCGCATGCGCCAGACTTGCTTCGGGACGGCAGGTACACACATTTCTTGTCATAATATCTTCCGCTTTCATCCCATTCTCCCCATTATCCGCTGCTTAAATTTGAAGCGATGAAATCCAACACCGCATCCGGACCTGGCTCAATCAACCTAGCCTGCCAATCGCCGTAAAGTCAGTACGTAATCGCACGCACTTCATTGTTTATCACCATAAAATCGGAGGGCGATTCTCGATCGTCCATCTTCGACCCTCAATCTTCGTGGCGCCGCGCTTGCGGTCTGATTCTTCGGGTAAAACTATGACTTCCATATCGCTGGATGAAGCGAGACAAATTACGCAGGCCCATCGATTGGCGGCGTTTGTCGCGCGGGCGTCCTATGACGACCTCTCACGAGCGGCCTGCTGTCATCTGAAAATTCGAATACTAGACAGCCTGGGCTGCGCCATCGGCGCTTTAGAAGGAAAACCTATCAGGTCGCTCCGGGCGCAGATCGAAGATTTCGGCGGCGCCGCGCATTCAACTTTGATCGGCGGCTGGCAAACAGAGCAAACGGGGCAGGGGCATACGGGGCATACGGGACATACATCCCCCGCCCAGGCGGCCTTCTACAATGGCGCGCTCGTGCGATATCTGGATTTCAATGACAGTTACCTGGCCAAAGGAGAGACTTGCCATCCGAGCGACAACCTGGGAGCGACCCTGGCCGCGGCCGAATACGCGCGCCGCAGTGGGCGCGAATTGATGACCGCGCTCGCCGTGGCCTACCAGGTACAGTGCAGGTTGAGCGATGTTGCGCCGGTGCGCGCAAGAGGTTTCGACCACACTACGCAAGGATCTTTCGCGGTCGCGGCCGGAGTCTCAAAAGCTCTCGGTTTGGATGAAGTTCGAACCGCCAACGCGATCGCCATCTGCGGAACAGCTTTCAACGCCTTGCGCGTTACCCGTACCGGCGCGCTCTCACACTGGAAAGGCCTGGCCTATCCCAACATGGCCTTCGGCTGCGTCTACGCCACATTCCTCGCAATGCGCGGCGTAACCGGGCCGCTGGAGGTCTTCGAGGGAAATAAGGGTTTTATGGACGCCATCTCCGGGCGCTTCGAAATCGACTGGTCGCGCGAAGACCTGGAGCGAGTGACGCGGACGATCGTAAAAAAATACAACGCCGAAATTCACTCCCAGTCCGCCATCGAGGGCGTCCTGGAACTTAAAGAGGAGCATGGCTTTATCGCCGCCGAAGTGACGAGCGTCGAGATCGAGACTTTCGACGTGGCTTATAACATCATCGGCGGAGGCGTCGAAGGCGACAAGAGGGTCGTTCGAACAAAGGAAGAGGCTGATCACAGCCTTCCCTACATTATAGCCGTCGCCATTCTCGACGATCAGGTCATGCCCGAACAATACGGCCCGAAAAGAATCGGGCGTCCGGATGTTCAGTCGCTGCTCCGCAAAATCCGCGTGCGGCCCTCAGTCGATT
>DASUFM010000501.1:0-2860 GCA_036274535.1 Blastocatellia bacterium | reverse complement strand
GCGCGAGCGGTCGGTGACCTGGGCTTCCAGACGGTACGTGAAATCGTAAGGGTTGTTCTCGTCAATCGGCGGAACGTCGAAAGCGACTTCCAGCCGGCCCTGCGCGTCCAACCGGCCATCGCCCTGTTGTACCAGGTCGTCGCCGTAGCCGTGGTAGCCCTCTTCGTCGTCTTCGCCTTCGCTTCCGCCTATGCCGTCGTCTTCATCGCTGAACCACCAGTGGTAATAACGCGAGCGGTAGATGTAATACTTCACGTCGCCGCCGGCCACCGGCTCGCCGAAGAAATATTTGGCCTCCACGTTGAATTTGGCCTTTTCGCCGACCGGCATGAATTTTTTCGGCGTCGAGACTTTGACCTTGAATTCAGGCTTCTTGTATTCCTCCACCTCGAACGAGCCCCGCGCCTGGGCGCCGTCGAAGCTCGCGACGATCGAATAGTAGCCCAGTCCCGCGCCGGCCTGCAGGTCCACCTCGCCGCTGAATGTCCCTCGCGGCGAGAGCGGCAATTCCTTGTTGAAGATTTCGCTGTTGTTCGCATCGGTGATCCTGACGCCGGCGGCGCGGGCGTTCGGCGTCTCGTAACCGCCTTCGCCCAGACGGCGGACGATGCCTTTGAAATAAACCTTCTGATCGGGGCGATAGACCGGGCGGTCGGTATAAATGTAACTGGCGATTTTGTCGCTCGACGCGTATTCCTCGTCGCCCTCGAAATCTCCGAAGTAATAGGGCTGCAAATCCGAGACGGCGAATTGATCGCCTCGCCTGGCCATTACCAGGTAGGAATTATCCACGCTCTGGAGGGTCGCCGCTTCGTTCCCGCCCCGCGCGGATTGATCTTTACGGACCGAGACTCCGAGCACGCCGTTCCCATTGGTCTTGCCCGTGGCGACGAGCTTCCTGCCTTTGACGACTTCGATCTGAACATCGCCGCGCGGCTCGCCGGATTTGCGATCGACGGCGTAAACCAGCATCTGGCCGTCGCGCGTCGTCTTGTTGATCGTCGTCAGGTCGGTGACGACCATGACGGTGTAAGCGCGGAGTTCGCCGTTCACCGCTTCGATCAAATAGACGCCCTGATCGAGTTTGTTCAGCGGGACCATTCGCGTGTCGTATTCGTTCTCCGTCGCCGTCAACACCTGCCGCCATGACCCCACGAGTTGATCCGGGTTGAGCAACGGCACGCGGGCGTAATCGGCCTCGTTCAGCGGCAATTGCTGGCCTGAACGGAATTTGTCATTGAAGGCCGTGCGCGATTCGCGGCGTAGCTGGCCGCGGAAATAGTTCTTTACCCCGCGAGTGACGGACGATTTGAACGATCGAATTTTTTCCAGGATTGACGGCTTGCGTTCTACGGTGGCGGCGACTTCGGCCACTTCGGCTTTGTCCTCCTGGCCAAGTTGATGCGGGCTGTTGAGCTGTCTGAAAAATTTGAACGGGTCTTTGACGTGATAGACGCGGAAGTCGAGCGAAGTAATGCCCTGATAAGCTATGTAAACGCGCGCCTTCTCGTCGGCCCCGTAAGTCCGGCTGGTCGAGAGCGAAAAGCGCGGGTGGGCCGCCGGGCTCGGCTGCGGACTCGCGGCGGAAGCGACAGGGGCGGTCTGAGCGCCGCGAACCTGGCCGCGCAAAGCTGACAGACCTATCGTAGAGATTATGGCAGCAAGATAGACAGCGACAACGGTGAACTGATTTCTCAATTTCATATCTTCATTCCAGAATCTTGAGCCGGTAAAAACCGAGGAAGTTCGGGTTGTTCTCGACCGGGCGCCAGCGCCGGCCGGGGTGATGATCCAGAACCGCAAGCCTTACCTTCTTCACTTCGCCCTTGTCGTCAGGCGATGAGCCGGTGTGATATACGACCCAGTCGCCGGCGCCTTCGCCGCCGTGACGGGCGTCGCCGATGAAGATCATAACGTGATAGGGAAATTTCTGGATCCAGGGCTGATGAAAAAAGAGCAGGTCGCCGCGCCGAGCCCGGCGGCGATCGCGGCTGATGAACGTGACGTTGTGATTTTTGAGCGTGCGCGCGTCGGCGAATTCTGAGAATTTGCCGGCCGCCGGATCAGCCAAATCTGATGGATAAAACGATCCGAAGTCCGCGCGAAAGAGCTTCTCGCCGAGCGGGCTTCGTTTGAGGTCATAAGATTTCACATCGGGAGCGACGGTCTCGTAAACTTCGCCGCCTTTGCTTATGGACTGAAACCAGATCCGGTCGTGGCTGCGCAGCGCCTCGCGCCATGCGAAGCGGACAAGCCCCGCGCAATCACGCTGATCTTCGTTCCAGGCCTCACTCAGCTTGTAAAATTGCATTTCGGCGATATACGCGAACCAGCGCCGGAAACTCTCCCGATCATCGGCTGAGCTCAATTCGGCCGCGTCGGGTATGCCGTCTACGTCGGAATCCGCCCAGACGGCTATGGATGAAGGCCTGGTTGAAAGCGCCGTCGACGGTTTAGCGCCGTCAGCTCGCGACTTCCCGCAACCGGATCCGGCAAGCCCCATAATGGCGGCCAGCGCGAACGGCGCGCATGCCTGTCTAATCTGGATGGTGAGGTTGTTCGGCTGGCGATTCATTGCTCCACTTCCGGCGACAGATCCTGACTAATGCGCGCGTACTATAACAGAAGCGCAATCATCAATTAAACGAAACTCTCGATCGACCAGTCTTTCAGAGGGCATCCATTGCGACCGAATCATGGCGCCGATTCCTTTCGCGGCGGCAGGGGTAAAACTCCTTCGAGCGGAGCGGCCCTCCTCAATAATGCGCTGTGGTTTTCCGCACATACATTGACAACCGATAGGTCGGCCTTTACCCTCTTCCCCTTAAAGTGTGAGAGGATAATCATGGCTAGAAAAAAG
>DASUFM010000500.1:0-3325 GCA_036274535.1 Blastocatellia bacterium | reverse complement strand
GAGAAGCAGACAGAAAGTATCAGAATGCGCCTCCGCTTTGCCATTATCATTATATAGTTACAAGAAGCCGCGCGCCGGCGCGCAGAAGAGGGAAAGCGTTTATTGCGTATCGGCGCACAGACGCAAGAATTTGTGATAAGGTAGAAAGGTCGCAAGAAGAAACGTCTAAGCGCGACGCTCAAAGCGCCAGCCCGGACATCATCGCCGCAAGTCGAAAGGCGGGTCCGGGGCGGACGACTCGAAAGCGCGGCGGGAAATCTCCCGGCCCCTTTGAGCTATCCTGAAAACACCTCCACTTCGAGATACCTGAAGAGTAGCGCCCAGACGAAATTCAACAAACAGCATATTCTCAATGTCTAAGGCCACGACGACTCGACTGAGATGGTGAAATTATCTTTCCAGGCTCAACGCTGCGAGTTAGTAATAGCGAGCGGGATGGCTGAAGGATTTGCTCTTGCGATGGGCGTTATTCGGTCGAAACGTTCATGATATAGGTTCGGGAAGTGAGGGGAGCAGTGTGACCAAAACGACGGGATTTTGTTCGCGACTCCGGAAAAGCGACACATTAAGGCCTTGAATGCTCAAATCGAAGAGGGCCAGGAGAGAAAGAGGGGAAACAATGGTTCAGTTACCGAAGGGCGCGTCAATGGGCGCGCCACAGACTCAGAAACGAAAACGCCTGCTTGCTGAAATAACCAGCGAACAAATGGGGCTTTGTTCACGCGACTATCGCCGGCATCTTGCGGTCTGTGAAGAGTACGACACCGAGCCGACCAATTTTGTGATCTTCGCCGCCGAATGGCTTGAAGTGCGCGCGAAAGTAGAGAAAACATCGGCCGGAGAGCGGCCAAATGAAGACCACCAGGCGCGCAACTATGGCGCGATGTACTATGGCAAAAAAGGCTTCGAGTGAATGGAGCCGAGGCTCAGGTCTGAAGTTGTACAATGAAAATTTGGCGCCGACACGGCTTCCAGATTCAGCCATTATGCCCGTCGGTCAGCTTGCGAAAAATGATGGCCCACAGCCGCCGGCCTGACCGCATCAGCTAACTTTCCCCGAGGCCGCCTGCGGGCCTGGCGCAGGCGCCGCCAGAAGTCGCCACGCGCGGGGTCGCGCGCGCCGAGCGCGGAACGATACGAGAGAGAGTCATCGCGTCGCTGGCGAACCTATGCTGAAAGGCTGACCTCTTCGTTAGTCGGTGCGCAGCCGTACCGACCGATTCGGCGATCAACGGCTATGATGATCAGCCTTCGCTCTCAACTCCCCATTGACTGACTCTTTCCACGCTGGCGCGAACAAACCGGGCTACGGCAATGCCTCAAGTTTTTCATCGCAGGGCGAACACTATTTCCAGGGTCAGCGTCTATGGCGCGATCATCGTTCTCGCCTTTGTCGCGTGGGCGCTCTACGAAATCCAGCGCTCGCCCTACAACACGCGGGCGTTCGTCGCGCGGCGGCAGCCCGTGCAGTTTTCGCACAAGCACCATGCGGGCGACGACGGCATTGATTGCCGCTACTGCCATACGACGGTCGAGACCTCTTCCTTCGCCGGCATTCCGCCGACCGCGACATGCATGAATTGCCATTCGCAGCTCTTCACCAACAACCAGTTCCTGGAGCCCGTGCGCGAGAGTTACAGGACCGGCAAGCCGCTTGAATGGACTCGCGTGCATGACCTGCCCGACTTCGCCTATTTCAACCATAGCATCCACGTCAACAAAGGCGTCGGCTGTTCGACCTGCCATGGGCGCGTGGACGAGATGCCGCTGATGTGGAACGTCGCCTCGCTGCACATGGAGTGGTGTCTGAGATGTCATCGCGACCCGGCCAAATACGTCAGGCCGCGCGATCAGGTCGTCAACATGGACTGGCCGCCGCCGGGTTACGACCAGTTGGCCGAGGGAAGGAAACTGATGAAGCAATATAACATCGAGTCGGCGGAGGCGATCACCAACTGTTCGACATGTCACCGCTGAGGAATTGCAGATGACCACGAATGACAGGCAGCGCGACGGACAAATGGATATTGCGGCGATCCGCGCGCGGCTCGCCGCCTCACATGGCAAGGAATACTGGCGCAGCCTGGAAGAGTTGGCCGGGTCCGAAGCCTTCCAGGAATCGTTGCGGCAGGAATTTCCCGGCGGCGCCGAGGAATGGAAGGACGCGACCAGCCGCCGCCGTTTTCTACAATTGATGGGAGCGTCGTTGGCGCTGGCCGGATTGACGGCCTGCACGCGCCAACCTCCCGAAACCATCGTGCCGTACGTTCACCCGCCGGCAGGGGTTACGCTCGGCGAGTCGCTCTATTTCGCGACAGCGATGTCGATGGGCGGCGCGGCGGAGGGTCTGCTGGTCGAAAGCCACGAAGGACGCCCGACCAAGATCGAGGGCAACCCGAATCATCCGGCCAGCCTCGGCGCGACCAGCGTGTTTGCCCAGGCGTCGGTGTTGACGCTCTACAACCCGGACCGAGCGCGCACGGTCACCAACGTCGGGGAAATTAGTTCGTGGGGCGCATTCATCAACGAGATACGCCAATTGATCGCGGCGAAGAACGACGGCCAGGGCGCGGGGCTGCGCATACTGACCGGGACCGTCTCTTCGCCGACGCTCGCCGATCAGATCAAAACGCTGCTCACACAATTCCCGGCGGCGAAGTGGCATCAATACGAACCGGTCAACCAGGACAACGCGCGGGCCGGCGCGCAAATGACGTTCGGCCAGCCGGTCAACGCGATCTACCGCTTCGAGAACGCCGACGTGATCCTCGCGCTCGACGCGGATTTCCTGACCTGCGGGCCGGCAAATGCGCGTTACGCGCGCGAATTCGCCGGCCGGCGTCGTTTGCTCAACGGCGACAGGCGAATGAACCGGCTCTACGTCGTCGAAAGTTCGATGACCAACACCGGCGCCGTGGCCGACCATCGCCTCCCGCTGCGGCCGAGCGAGACCGAAAGCTTCGCGCGCGCCGTCGCCGCCGAGCTCGGGATTCGATCAGGCGCCGCGCCGTCGAAGTGGCAAAGTTGGATCGGCCCGCTCGCGCGCGATCTCGAGCGGCGTCGCGGCGGGAGCCTGGTCATCGCGGGCGATTCGCAGCCGCCCGCAGTTCATGCGCTCGCCGCCATGATGAACCAGACGCTCGGCGCCGCCGGCAACACGGTCGTTTACGCCTCGCCGGTCGAGGCCAATCCGGTAGATCAAACGCAATCGCTCGGCGAACTGGCGCGCGACATGGACGCAGGCCAGGTCGATCTCCTGGTGATCATCGGCGGCAATCCCGTTTACGACGCGCCCGTCGACCTGAAATTCGCCGAACGCATGTCG
>DASUFM010000499.1:0-2835 GCA_036274535.1 Blastocatellia bacterium | reverse complement strand
TCTTAACGGCCGCGCCTGCCGCGCAGCCCGCTTAAGCTGCGGGCAAAGGTAAATGGCGCAGCCTGCGGAGTCGCTGTCTACTACCGACTTTTTAAGCGATCTCCTCCGGGGCATAAGAATGCATTCCTGGAGTTTGCCAGCGGCATCCCAAGCCGCCGCGCTCCAAAGGCTGTCGCCATTTCAAAGGGATCCTTATTTCCCGCCTTTTGAAATCCGGTAAAGATTCGACGCCGTGCGGATGATCAGGCTGCCGCGCGCGATCGCCGGCGTGGCCATGCACATCTCGTCGAGGGAATTTTTCCCGACCAGTTTGTATTCGGCCCCGGCCTGAATGACGAAGGTGTCGCCATCCTCGCTCAGACAGAATATCTTGCCGTTGTACGCCCAGGGGGATGAGGTGAAAGCGCCGGCCGCCGGATCGATTCGCTGCTTGCCGTAAATTTCCCTGCCAGTCCTGGCGTCGTGCGAGGTGAAAAAGCCCCTGTCGAGGAGCGTGTAATAATAATCGCCGTAAATGATCGGCGAAGGATTGTACGGTCCGCCCTGCGGCAGACTCCAGGCGATGAATTGATTGCTGGTTTCGCCATCTTTCAGCGAAATGTCCCCGGAAGCTCCGGGGCGAACCGCGTATACAGGGCGACGCTGGTCGCCTACGTAGCCCGACGTGACATAGAGCAGATCGAATTTCGAGAACGGCGTCGGGATGACGATTGTAGACATTCCCTTGAATTCCCACAGGACTTCGCCGTTCAGATCGTAAGACCGAACCGCCCTGGTCGCCGGCAGAATGATCTCCGTCCGCTGCTTATTCTCCCAGACGTAAGGCGTGGCCCAATTGGAGCCGATTTCGCGCCCGACCTTCCAGATTTCTTTCCCGGTTTTCCTGTCGTATGCGGCGAAGAACGATTGTTCGTCATTGTCGTTGACGATGTATATGCGGTCTTTGTGCAGAACCGGAGAGGCCGCCGTCCCCCACCCGAACCTGGTTTTGTGAGATTCGAAATTCTGTTTCCAGACCGGATTGCCCTTGAAATCGAAGCAGAAAAGCCCCACATTGCCGAAGTAAGCGTAAACGCGTTCTCCGTCGGTCACCGGCGTTTCCGACGCGTAACTGTTCTTCAGATGCCGCGTGGTCTGAGGGGCGCCGCGATAAACTTCGCGCTCCCATAAAATCTTACCGGTCTTCCAGTCGACGCAGTAGACCATCCAACGGTGTTCGTCTTTCGGAACGCCTCGTTCGCCGCCAAAATAAAGCCCCTTTTTCGGCGGTTCGATCTCTGCGGAGCTGATGACCGAAGTGACGAAAATTTTGTCGCCCCAGACTATGGGCGAAGACCAGCCTAATCCGGGAATACCGGTCTTCCACGCGACGTTCTCCGTCGCGCTCCATTTATCCGGAAGTTGCGGGTCCTCGGCGACGCCCATCGATTGCGGGCCGCGAAATTGAGGCCATCGATCATTGTCTGAAACCAGGACCGCGAACCAACTCGCGATGAACAGCGCTGTCAGTTGAAGAATGATCATAGAGTGATACCTGTTGGAAAACGCGCCGTGGCGCGGCGAATTGCCAGACGATTTCTGTCGACACAATGGGGCAAATCATAAAACAATTCAACGAAGGCGGAACAATCTATATTTCACATCCCATATTCAGGTGAAATGTGGCATAAGATTATGGAGTATGAGAAAAAATTCTTGCGGTCATCCGGTTGACCCGTTAATATGCGTTCCGTCCTTATCAAAATTCTAAATCTACATCCGTTCTTATCAAAATTCTTACGCTACAATGGCCGACAATTGTGGAGTTGCAAAGGGGGATGCGCCGAAAAGCCGCTGAACATCAACGATGGAGTCCACGAATAACCAAATAGTAGTATTAAGCAAGGATCTGCCGATACCGTTATATCATCAGTTAAAGACCTTGTTATTGGAGCGGATTCGCACTGGAGAGATGAAGCCGAACGACCGTCTGCCGGCTGAGGACGAGTTGGCGGCGACACATGGCGTGAGCAAGGCGACCGTGCGCCAGGCGTTGAACGATCTGGCCGTCGCGGGCGTCTTGCGGCGCGAGCAGGGGCGCGGCACATTCGTCGCCGAACCCAAGCTGGCGCAGGGGCCGCGTGAGATGACCAGTTTCACCGATGAGATGCGAAGCCGTGGTCTTCACCCCACATCCAAAGTGCTCACCCAGGATGTCATCGAGGCGGAGGTCGATATAGCCGAAAAGCTGCGGGTCGCCGAAGGCGCTCCGGTCATGCGGCTCAAGCGTCTACGCCTGGCCGACGGCGAGCCGATGGGCATTCAAACGGCTTATCTCTCGCTGGCGCTGGCGCCGCGGCTGGTGGAAGAGGAGTTCACGAACACGTCGCTTTACGAAGCGCTCGAACGGAAATACGGCCTGTGGCCCGCGCGCGCGCAGGAAACCTACGTCGCAGCGCTGCTGGATCGCGCGGACGCCAAACTATTGAAGGTCGCCGCCTCTTCTCCCGCGCTCTCGGCGGAGCGGGTCTCCTATCTGAGTTCAGGCCAACCCCTCGAAGTGACCTATTCAATTATGCGCGGCGACCGCTACCAGATCGTGCTGGATCTGACCAGACATCAAATCAAAGCCTGAATCAAGCCGCGCAACAATAGGACTTCAGCCACAGAGATCACAGAGGACACGGAGGGAAAAGCATCTCCAGCATCACTCTGTGATCTCTGTGACCTCTGTGGCTAATTCTTCTTGGTTTCGAATACATCGATAACTCCTGGGCCGTAAGGGCGCCAGCGTTCGGCGAAGGTTGCGGACCTCGAGTTTACGAAGATCGTCAGGGTGGGGACGCGCAGCGCGGC
>DASUFM010000498.1:0-6813 GCA_036274535.1 Blastocatellia bacterium | reverse complement strand
TCCGCTGATGTGAGCGACGCCTTCCACGACGCGCTCGGCGCCGAAGGGTTCGACGTGGTTCGGAATGCGCCGTTTGCCGGCGGTTACATTGTCCGCGCATACACAAACCGGCCGGCGGTCCAGACTTTGCAGCTCGAGCTTCGATATACGATTTATCTCGACTGCGCGACGATAGATGAGCCGGGACGGCCGGAACTCGACCCGTCGAGAATCGCCGCGGCGCAAGCAAGACTGAGACCTGCCATCTCGCGCGCGATAGACACGCTGAATGAGAAATAGAATTCTCGATTCCGGGATTAAGCGATCCCGGAATCGCACACTTTCGCCCAGCCTCCGCCCGCAGGCGCTTCATCAAACACACTGAATCCAGAATTTAATCGTCTGACCTCACTGGCACGGTGTTTGGTTTAAGGAACAGGGCCTATAGGACGGCCCATATGACCTATAGGTCTTGTAGTCTCTATTGAAGAGGTGGAAATCATGCGATCTTTCTGGCAAGACTTGCGCTATGGCGCGCGAATGTTGACGAAGCAAAAAGGATTGACTGCGATAGCCCTGCTCAGCCTGGCGCTCGGGATCGGCGCGAACACGGCGCTCTTCAGCGTGGTGGACGCGATGCTGCTCAAGAAACTGCCGGTAAGAGAGCCTGACCGGCTGGTCCTCTTCGGATCGCGCGCGCCGCACGACTTCAGCGCTGGGAGCTACACCGGCCATTCCGACGAAGATCCGGTGACGAAGGAGACCGTCATGACTTCGTTCCCTTACCAAAGCTTCGTGCGATTTCGCGAACAACCAGGCGCGCTGTCGGACGTTTTCGCTTTCGGCGGCGTGGGCCTGAATGTGAGCGCAGACGGGCAGGCGGACGTCGCCCGCGGCCAGGCGGTATCGGGCAATTATTACGCCGGGCTGGGTGTTCAGGCATTGATCGGTCGCACAATCACTGATGAAGATGACAAGGCCTCTGCAAGTCCGGTAGCAGTGCTCAGCTTTAGTTACTGGCAGAAGCGGTTCAGCGGCGACGCCGCCATTGTCGGCAAGCAGATCAATCTGAACAAAGTCGCGTTTACAGTCATCGGGGTAACGCCTCCTGGGTTTGACGGGACGGGGCAGGCAGGCTCGACGGAGGACGTGACGATTCCGATCGCATGGGAGCCGCAGATGTACGTTAACCGCGAACGGTCGAATCTGAATGGGGCTGGCGTCTGGTGGCTGCGAATCATGGGGCGGTTGAAGCCTGGGGCTACGCATGAACAGGCGCGCGCGCAACTTGAGGGCGTCTTTCAGCAATCGGTCGTCGAGCATCGCGCGGCGCGGCAGACGGAAGCGCAGGCCCGAGGAAACAGTCCGATCATGGCGTTGGAGTCGAAAGATTTTCCGCGCCTGACGATGGAATCGGGTAGTCAGGGCGAGATGGATTCGCGACGGTATTATGCGCCGTCGCTTTACATGCTGCTCGGCGTGGTCGGTCTGGTATTGCTGATCGCCTGCGCGAACGTGGCCAATCTGCTGTTGGCGCGCGCGGCGTCTCGGCGGAAGGAGATAGGCGTGCGGCTGGCCCTGGGCGCGAGCCGCTGGCGACTCATCCGGCAATTGCTGACTGAAAGTGTGTTGCTGGCAGGATTGGGCGGGGCGCTCGGCATTCTATTCGCGGTCTGGATCCGAGACGGTTTGTTGGCGGTGGACGACTGGGGCGGCGCCGGAATGCGCGCGCTCGACCCACAACTGGACTGGCGCGTGCTCGGCTTTACGCTGGCGCTCTCGCTGCTGACGGGAATCATTTTCGGCGTTGCGCCGGCGTGGCGCGCGACAAAAGTGGATCTGGCGCCGTCGCTCAAAGACAATGCCCGCGGTTCCAGCGCGGCCTCGCGATCGATGCTGAGCAGATCACTGGTCGTCGTTCAAGTCGCGTTGTCTCTGTTATTGCTGGTCGGCGCGGGATTGTTCCTACGCACCTTGCTCAACCTGCAGCGCGTCGATACCGGGTTCAACACTCGCAACCTGCTGCTCTTCGGCGTACGGCCCGGCCTGATCGGTTACAAAGACGAGAAACTGACGCAACTTTATCAACAGATGTTCGATCGCATCGAATCCATTCCCGGCGTGCGCGGCGTCACCTTCTCCCGCATGACCTTATTGGCCCAGGAGATGAGTGCCAGCGGCGTGTTTTTACGCGCCGCCTTGAACGCCCCTCCCGACTCCGAAGGACGAATCAAGGTGAGCGGAGAAGCGCACAGGCATCAAGTGCGCGAAAACTTTTTTGAAATGATGGAGATTCCGCTTCTGGCCGGACGAACGTTCAAACCCTCGGACGACGCCAAATCGCCCCGCGTCGCGGTAGTCAATCAGACATTCGCCAATAAATATTTCCCTGATGAAAATCCGGTCGGCAAACGCTTCACCTTCGATACGAAGAAACCTGACGAGATAGAAATCGTCGGTCTCGTCAAAGACGCCAAATACGCGCGCCAGCGCGACGAAATACCGCCGACGGCCTACGGCGTATGGCGACAGGAGTTGCGTTCGATGGACGGCGCGACATTCGAGGTGAGGACGGCGGGCGACCCTGGCGGAGTCATAGCCGCCGTCCGCCAGGCCGTGCGTGAAGTGGACGGCAATCTGCCTCTCAACAACATAAAGACGCAAGTCGAGCAGGCCGACGAAACGCTGCGGATGGAGCGTCTCTTCGCCAAACTGCTAAGCCTCTTCGGACTGCTCGCGCAGCAACTCGCCTCGATCGGGCTGTACGGCGTGATGGCGTATTCGGTCTCGCAACGCACTAATGAGATCGGCATTCGCATGGCGCTCGGCGCCGACCGTCGCGACGTTCTGAAGATGATTCTGCGGCAGGGGATGGCTTTGACTGTAATCGGAGTGGCGCTGGGAGTGGCGGGCGTATACGCGCTGACAAAATATCTCCAAGCCAGGATGAATCTGACCAATATGTTGTACGGCGTGACGCCCGGCGACCCGCTGACTTATGGTCTGATCGCGGCGTTGTTGACGATGGTGGCTCTGGTGGCATGTTACATTCCGGCGCGCCGCGCGACAATGGTTGATCCGATGGTCGCTCTTCGGTATGAATAGATGTCAGATGTCAGATGTCAGATGTCAGATGTCAGATGCCAGATGTCAGATGTTAGTAGTAAGTGAGGCGAGTGGTTTCTTCGCTGACATCTGACATCTGGCATCTGACATCTTCTTCTGGAGGAATTATGCAAACACTCTGGCAAGATCTGCGCTATGGCGCGCGAATGCTGTTGAAAGCCCCTGGCTTCACTTTAATAGCCGTGATGACGCTGGCGCTCGGGATCGGCGCGAATACGGCGATTTTTTCTCTCACCGATCAGATTCTTCTTCGGTCTTTGCCCGTGGAAAGGCCGGGGGAACTGGTCGTGTTGCGTTCGCCAGGGCCGCAAGGTGGGTACGTATGGAGCGACGGTGACAGCGCGGCCTCATTCTCATACCCGATGTATAAAGATCTGCGTGATCGCGGCGCCGACGTCTTTTCGGGGTTGTTGGCGCGATTCGCGATCCCGCTGAGCGTCGCGGGCGCGGGGCAGACGGGGCAAGCTGAACGCGCTGACGGCGAACTGGTTTCCGGAAACTATTTTGAAGTCCTCGGCGTGCGCCCGGCGTTGGGGCGCGTCTTCAATCAGGATGATGATCGCACGCCCGGCGCGCACCAGGTCGTTGTTTTGAGTCACGCCTATTGGACTCGGCGTTTCGGCGCCGATCCCGCGATTCTGAACAAGACGCTGACGGTGAATGGAAATCTGATGACTGTGATTGGCGTCTCGCGCGAAGGCTTCCGCGGAGTCCAGGTCGGGCAGACGCCCGATGTCTTCATCCCAATGACGATGAAGGCCCAGATGATTCCGAATTCGAGGAGGCTCGATGACCGCAGGGATTATTGGCTTGCGATCTTTGGCCGGCTCAAGCCGGGCGTATCTCGCGTTCAAACTGAAGAAGCCATCCGTCCGGCTTATCGCTCGATCCTTGAAGAAGAACTGTCACTGAGAAGCGGAGGGAGCCCCGAGGCGCGACAGCGGTTCCTCGACAAGAGAATTCTGTTGGCGGACGGCTCGAAGGGCAGGCAGATTCTCCAACTCCAGACCAAACAGCCATTCCTGATCCTGATGGGAATGGCGGGCCTGGCGCTGCTGATCGCCTGCGCGAACGTGGCTAACCTGCTGCTGGCGCGCGGCGCGGCGCGGCGGCGCGAAATCGCCGTGCGCATGGCGTTGGGCGCCGGGCGCTGGCGATTGATGCGGCAGTTCCTGCTTGAAAGCCTCATGCTTTCGTTGATCGGCGGCGCGGTCGGGCTGGTGGTGGCCGCCTGGACTATCCAGGGATTGGTCGCGGCGATTCCGCCCAGCGCCGGCGCTCTCGGCCTTTCGGCGGAACTTGACCCGCGCCTGCTTGGATTCACTCTCGCGCTTTCGGCTATTACCGGTCTCGTGTTCGGAGTGGCGCCGGCCGCGCGGGCCACGCGGCTGAACCTCGAATCGACTTTGAGAGAGCAGGGATCGGGCGTTTCCGGCGGATTGTCGAGCGTGCGTTTCCGCAAGGCGCTGGTGGTTTCGCAGATCGTCCTGACCACCGTGCTGCTGGTTGGAGCGGGATTGTTCGCGCGCAGTCTCAATAACTTGAACCGTCTCGATCTGGGACTGCGCGCCGATCACCTGATCGCGTTTTCCGTCGCGCCCGAATTGAACGGTTATTCTCCGCAGCGAACCATCGCTCTCTTCGATGATCTTCGCCAGGGCCTCGCGGCCCTTCCCGGCGTGCGTTCCGTCGGCGCGGCCGAACTTCCGATCCTTACCGACAGCACCGCCGGCTCGAACATGACGATCGAAGGTTACCAGGCGCAGGAGAACGAAGACATGGAAGTTCGCCATAACCGCATCGGGCCTGACTACTTCGCCACGATGGGCATTCCGCTCATCAGCGGACGGGAATTCACCGTCGCGGACGCGGCCGGCGCCCCTAAGGTCGCGATCATCAACGAAACGATGGCGCGACGCTTTTTCGCCAATCGGAACCCGATCGGCAGCCATTTCGCTTTCGGCGCGGGCGACCGCATTCGTCCGGACATCGAGATCGTCGGTGTCGTGAAAGACAGCAAACATGCCACAGTGCGTGAAGAAAAATGGCCCTTCGCTTATCTTCCTTACGCCCAGAGTGCGGACCTTGGAAAGATCACTTTTTACGCGCGAACCGATCAGGACGTGGACTCAATCGCGCCGTCGCTCCGTCGCGAGGTCGCGAGGCGCGACAACAATCTTCCGATTTTCGATTTGAAGACTTTCCGGCGCCAGGCGGACGAATCGCTGTTCACGGACAGGTTCGTGACCATTCTTTCGATCTGTTTCGGATTGCTGGCGGCGACGCTGGCGGCGATCGGGTTGTATGGCGTAATGGCCTATACCGTGACGCGCCGCATCCGCGAAATCGGCATCCGCATCGCGCTCGGCGCGACTCAGGGGCGCGTGGCATGGCTGATTCTGCGCGAAGTGGCGCTGCTCGCCCTGGCGGGGCTTCTCGCCGGCGCCCCGCTGGCCTTCGCCCTGGGCAGGGCCGCTGAATCGATATTATTCGACGTCAAGGCCGGCGACCCGCTGGTCTTTGCCGCGGCGAGCCTCCTGCTTGGTTTCGTGGCGTTGCTCGGCGGTTATCTGCCGGCGCGGCGGGCGGCGAAGGTCGATCCGATGACAGCGCTTCGGCGCGAATAATAGGACCTATACGACTTATAAAGCCTATAAGACTTATAGGCCTCGTGGCTTGCAACAAATATTGCATAAGCTTGCCGCGACGGCTGGCGGCGTGCTAGGCTTTGGACGCTCACGATCGAGGTGAAATGAATGAGGTCCAAGTCCCGCAAGACGCCAGCAGCAGAATCCAATCATCAACCTGTCGCAACATCGCCGACGCAACTCGAGGTCCGATTCGCCGACGCGCAGTCAAAACTCGCTCCCAGGCGGCGGCAAATGATCCGGTCGATCCTGGATCATCCGGAGGAAATCTACTTCCTTTCCTCGCGGGAACTGGGCAAGCGTTTCGATATGGACGCGGCCACGATTGTGCGCACCATTCAGGTTCTCGGCTATGACCGCTACGCCGATTTCGCGGCCGACCTGCGGCGCCATTTCGTCGCGCGGATCACGCCTTACACGACGATGCAGGCCGCCGCCAGGGAGAAGCAGTCCGTGGCAGACCGGCTGCGCCAGAATGTAGACAAAGACATCGCCAATCTGCATCTCCTGAAAACCGGCCTGGACACCACGCAGGTCATCGCCGCCGCCAAACGCATTCACCGGGCTCGGCGCATCTTCGTGGTGGGCATTGACCTGGCCGCCTCGCTCGCCAACTTTCTCGCCTACGGATTGGCCGTGCAGGGATTCGACGCCGAGTCGCCGGAGGGAACCTCCGGTAATCTCATCCACAAGATCAAGATTTTGAATTCGAAGGATCTGTTGATTGCGATCAGCTTCGGACGATGTTTGCGCGAAACCGTCGAAGCGGCGCAGCGCGCTCGCCGGCGCGGCGTGCCGACTTTCGGAATCACGGACAGCGATACGACTCCGCTGGCGAAATATTGCGACGGCTACGTGGTGGCCTCCGTCGCCAGCTCCGTCTTCACCGGCTCTTACGTGGCCCCGATGGCCGCGATCAACACCATCATTGCAGCCTGCGCCCATCTACACCCACAGCGAATACTCGACATCCTGCGCGATTATGAAAAAGACTCCGGGGCGCGCTGGTACATCGAGGATGGAGGATCGAGGATGGAAGATTGAGGATAGAAGATCGAGG
>DASUFM010000497.1:0-2470 GCA_036274535.1 Blastocatellia bacterium | reverse complement strand
TTCCCCTTAACCTAACCACCTTTGGCTGAGTAGGGAAAGAGCTCTGATGCTAAATAGATTGACTTCTCCATTACATGCCTGTCTGCTGATCATTGCCACGCTTTGCCTCAACTGCCTGCTGTCATCAGTTCGGGCCGCCTTGCCGTTATCAGACTCTGGTCACAAACTTACTCTTGACCTCCGGCAATCACAGCCAGGTCAAAATCAACAGGGGCAACAGGGGCAACAGGATCAACCGATTCGGGTCAAGACTGAATTGATCAATTTGCGCGCGGTCATCACGAACAAGCATGGACAACCAGTCACGGATTTGAAGCAGGAAGATTTTGAATTGATAGAGAACGGCAAGCCGCAAGAGATCAGTTTCTTTTCGGTCGTCAAAATTCCCGGCCGTGGCGAGGCGCGGCAGGCTGAAAAATCGCCGGCGAATGCGGCTACGGATATCCCCGCGGGCGCGGCGCGGCAGGCTGAAGCGATTGGGCGCACGGTCCTGCTCTACGTTGATACTTTGCATCTGGCGGCGTCGAGTTTGCTCTCGGTTAAGCAGGCGCTGCGCAAATTCATTGACGAGCGTTTGACCGATCAGGATCTGACGGCGATTGTCACCAGCGCCGGGTCACTCGGCGTGGTCGAGCAGTTCACGCGCGATCGCAACGTGCTGCGCCGCGCTGTCGCCAGGCTCGGCCCCAGGCCCAATGCCCGCGACACGCTCTTAAATCCATACATCGCGGCGATGGTCGACCGCGGTGACCGCGAAGCGCTGGCGGTAGCCAGGTCGATTTACATCGCCGAAGAACATGCCAATCCCAACGATCCGGGCATCATGCAAATGGTTCAAATGAAAGCGAGGCAGGTTCTCAATGAAGCCACCTACACGCGGCGCGCAACGTTGATCACTCTGAAAGAAGTCGTGCAAAGATTGAGCGACCTGCCGGGGCAGCGATTGCTGGTAATGGTCTCGGACGGTTTCACGCTCTTCGACAACGGCGGCGGCCAGGACACGAGCGATCTTCAATCGGTCACCAGCCGGGCCGTGCGGTCGGGAGTGGTCATCTATTCGATTGACGCGAAGGGGTTGCAACCGCCCGCGCTTTTCGACGCTTCCATCGGCGCCATGCCGCAAGATCCCAGGATAAATAGTTATGTGTCGGCGGGCGAGCGCGACCTTGAGAACGGGCTGAACGCGCTGGCGAAAGACACGGGCGGCGAAGCGTTCTTCAATACCAACGATACGACGGGAGCGATCGGGCGAGCGCTGGACGACAATCGGTTGTATTACACACTGGCATACTACCCGGCTCTCGATGAGTCCGACAAGAAGTTCCGCAAGATCACCATCAGGATCAAAAATCATCCCGACTATAATGTCCGGTCGCAACGCGGTTATCTGCCCGCCGACCTGGCGAAGAAGACTAAAGAGGAAGAAGCGAAGACGCCGCAGCAGCGATTCGTCGACGCGATTCTGGCGCCGCTGCCATTGACGGACATAGGCGTTATAGCCACGCCGAGTTTCGTGGAGGTCCCTCAGGACTCCGCCCAGGTCTCGCTGCAATTACACATTGACGGCAGGACGCTCACTTATCGCGAAGGAAATGGGAAATATACTTTCGACGCCGAATTGCTGACGATGATCTACAATTCGGAAGGCAAACGAGTCGATCTGAAATCGGAGACCATCAGCGGGACTTTGACCCCGGAGCGATTAGAGGTGGCGAAGCAGAACGGGTTTCAGTACAACAGACGATTGCAACTCAAGCCGGGGCTTTACCAGATTCGCGTGGGCGTAACCGAACGGGCCAATAAACGCACAGGAACCGCCGCGGCCTGGATAGACATTCCGGATTTGTCGAAGAAAAACAAAATGGCGCTCAGCAGCCTGTTTGTGAGCGACCCCAGGACGATGGGATTTCAGGAATCCGATTCAAATAACGGCCAGTCCGCCGAGCCTCAGTCGCCAAAGACGATTCAAGGAGTCAGGTATTACAAGCCGGGCCAGCAGATCGTATATTTCTTCAGACTCTACAACATGGCGAACGACAGGCCCGAAAACGACACCGTGATGCAGATCGAAATCATGCAGGACGAAAAAGCCATCATCACAATCCCCTGGCAGCCGGTGAGTACACGGCTGTTTGGAAAGGACGTGAAGGGATTGGTGGTTGGCGGGATATTCGCGCTGCAGAAAGTTCAACCAGGCGTCTACGATTTGCGCGTATCGGTTAAAGATTCAAAAATGAAAAAACCTGTTCAATGCAGTGTGGCGTTTGGGATCGAATAGGGCTTATAGGGCCTATGGGACTTACAGGACTTATGGGGCCAACAGGCAGGAGCCCGTTATCAGACGGTTGTTATTTTACTTTCAACACAACGAAAGTGACGTCGTCATCCTGGGGTCTGCCGTTGGCCCAGTTTTCGCCGGCGCCGGCCAGATGTTCTATGATTTCGCGTGGCGAATGCGCGGCGGCTTCGA
>DASUFM010000496.1:0-6787 GCA_036274535.1 Blastocatellia bacterium | reverse complement strand
TTGTCGATGCGGTGGCGATCCATGCCCGCCCGCAGCAGTCGCCCGTATTCGTCATCGGCCTGTTTGCCGCAGATCCCCACGCGCAAACCCAACAGACTCGCCCACGAGAGGTGATTGAGCGTTACGCCGCCGACCAGAGTTTTCACCGTCCCGCCGCCGTCGCCGTATTGGCGGAGCTTGATTTTCTCTTCTCCGCTGATCAGTCGAGGCGTGCGATAGATCAAATCGACGACCATCGAGCCTATGCCAACAAGATCGAAATACTTTTTCATGGTGGTTGATGGTTGGTGGCAGGCGCCTGGCGCCTGGCGCCTGGTTGCGGACAATTTTTGCAACCAGGCGCCAGGCGCCAGCCACTAACCACTAACTCAATGGTGGTTGGCGCCTGATGATTTATGGTCAATTGCGACAAACGTCAGCAACCAACCACCAACCACCAACCACTAACTCACAGGTGATCAATAATAACATTGGTCATCGCCGTCGTTTTCGCGCTGCCGCCCAGATCGGGCGTGACGGCGCGGCCTTCCCTGATGACGCTGCGGACGGCGTCGCGAATTCGCCGCGCGGCCTCGATCTCGCCCAGGCGCTCCATCAGCATCGCTCCACAAAGAATCATCGCCGCCGGATTGACCTTGTTCTGCCCGGCCAGGTCCAGCGCGGCGCCGTGCGCGGCCTCAAAAATCGCCACACTGTCGCCGTAGCTCGCGCCGGGCGCGAGGCCGAAGCTGCCGACCAGGCCGGCGCATAAATCCGAGACGATGTCGCCGTACTGATTCGGCATGAATAGAACGTCCCAGCCTTCAGGCTTGCAGGCGAGTTGGTAGACGCAGGAATCGATCATTGCGTCGTCGCATTTGATTTTAGGATATTCGCGGGCGATGTCGCGGGCCGCCCGCAGGAACAATCCGTCAGTCAGTTGAAGCACGTTGGCTTTATGAATGACGCTCAGCCGCAGACGCCCGCGCTCGGCGGCGTATTCAAAAGCGAATCGCGCCGCGCGTTCTGACGCGCGGCGTGTGGTGATCTTGATCGCTTCGGCGGCGTCTTCGCCGATGCTGTGTTCGTATCCGCTGTACAAATCTTCCGTCAGTTCTCTGATAACCACCACATCCAGCCTGGGCGCGTGCGAAGGCGCGCCCTCGAAAGCGCGTAGCGGGCGGACATTGACGTAAGCGCCGAGTTCCAGACGCAGGGCTGTGTTGACGTTTGAATAGACCCGCTGGGTGTGGTCATCATGCGAAATGACCACCTTGTCGCCCATCTTTTCCATGACGACCGGGCCTTTCAACGCGAGGCGGCTGGCGCGGACTTTATTGAGAGTTTCGCAGGGCAGTGGCGCGCCGTACTGTTTCTCGGCTTCGCGTCCGACGAGCGCGAAATCCCACTCGCATTTGACGCCGGCGCCTTCGATGACACGAATTGCGGCGTCGCAGATTTCAGGCCCGACGCCGTCGCCGCGGATGACAGTGATTTTATGCATAAGAGTGGAAGACAAGGAGATAGGGAGAAGGGGAGACAAGGGAACAAGGATATACAGGCGCAAAACGCTTTTCCTTATCTCCTTGTCTCCCCTTCTCCCTGTCTCCTTGTCTCATTTCTTCCTCAGCGCCTGCCGGATCGCGCTTTCAGCCAGCGGGGCCATGATCTTGTAACCTTCGGCGTTCGGGTGCAGGCCGTCGTTGGCCAGTTCCGCTTTGAGCATCCCTTTTTCGTCGACCATCTTGCCGAAATAATCCAGGTAGATGTGACCTTTGGCCTTGCAATAGCTCTTCAACCATTCGTTGAGCTTGAGAATCTGTTCGGGGGCGCGGCGTTCTGACATTTTCACTCTGCCGTAATCGTGAATCGGCAGCACCGAGGCGAAGATTACCTTTATTCCGTTCGCCTTTGCCAGATCGGCCATCGAGGCGTAGTTGTCTTCGACCATTTCCAGCGTCATCGGGCCGGTGTTGCCGGCGATGTCGTTCGTCCCGGCGAGAATCAACACGGCGCGAGGTTTCAGCGCGATCACATCGGGGCGGAAACGGATCAACATCTGCGGCGTGGTCTGGCCGCTGATGCCGCGGTTGATGTAAGGCTTGCCGGCGAAGTATTCGTCCAGTTTCCAGCCGTCCGTGATCGAATCGCCCATGAATACCACCCGACCTTCGGCCCTTTCAGGCGCGGGGACTTTGTCGTTGGCTTCCTTATAGCGACTAAGGTTCGGCCAATCCGCCAGGCGCCGGTTCGCGCGTTCGAGCTGTTGTTTCAAAGCCTCGGGCGAGTCGGGCGCCGGAGCCTGTTCCTGCGCCATGGCGACGATAGAGAGTGACAGAATCAGCGGCCAGTACAGAAGGATTGAAAAGCGACTAAATCTCATCTTGTTTTCCTCAGAAGCTCATCCACAAAGCCACGCGAAGGCTCACGAAAATGACATCAATCCTTAGTGTCTCTTCGGGTGACTTCATGGATGAGTTTTTCATTTGTTAGCTTAGCCCAAAGTCGAATCCCCGGCGATATTCGCGGCACATGCGCTGCGCCGGAACGGCCTTTCCTGGATTGCACAAGCCGAGCGGGTTGAAGACTTCCTTGACCGCGAGCATCGCTTCGAGCGAAGCCTGGTCGAAGATCATCGGCATATATTCGATCTTGTCCACGCCGACGCCGTGTTCGCCGGTGATCGAGCCGCCGGCGTCGACGCACAATTTCATGATCTCCTTGCTCGCGGCGTGGACGCGTTCGACCTCGTCGGCGTCGCGCCCGTCGAAATTCAGGTTCGGATGCAGGTTGCCGTCGCCCGCGTGGAAGACGGTCGAGAGGCGCAGATTATACTTCGCGCCGATGAGGTAAATCCTGGACAGGACGTCGGGCAATTTCGTCCTGGGGACTACGGCGTCCTGCACCAGCAGATCTGGGCTGACGCGCCCCAAAGCGCCGAACGCCCCTTTGCGGCCGGCCCACAGCTTTTTGCGCTCGGTTTCGTCGCTCGCTTCGCGGACGGTTCGCGCGTTGTGTTTGAAGCAGATTTCGGCCGCCCGCCTGGCCTGTGTCTGAAGTCCCGCGCGCAAACCGTCGAGTTCGACAATCAGGCAGGCCGCGGCGTCGCGCGGATAGCCCGCCGCGTAAACCGAATCTTCCACGGCGTTGATCGTCACTTTATCGATCATTTCCAGCGCGGCTGGCAGCATTCCGGCGGCGATTATCGCCGAGACGGCGCGGCTGGCGTCGTTGATGTCCATGAAATCGGCGAGCAGCGTGATCACCATCTGAGGCGTTCGCGTCAACCGCACGGTGATTTTTGTCGTGACGCCGAACGTGCCCTCGCTGCCGACAAAGGCGCCGAGCAGGTCATAACCTGCAATGTCCGCGCCGCCGCCGCCCAGGTTGATCACTTCGCCGGTGGGTAAAACCACTTCCAGGCCGAGAATGTGATTGGTGGTCGAGCCGTATTTCAGGCAATGCGGCCCGCCTGCGTTTTCGGCGACGTTTCCGCCGATGGTGCATGAAGTTTGCGATGAAGGGTCAGGCGCGTAATGATAACCGCGCGCGGCGACAGCCTGCGATAATTTGACATTTATCACTCCGGGCTGCGTGACGGCGCGGCGGTTGGCGTAATCGATTTCGAGGATGCGGTTCATGCGCGCCATCTCTATGACTACGGCCCGGTCCCCTTTTTCGCAGCCGGTGGCGATGGCGCCGGAACTCAGGCCAGTGCCCGCGCCGCGAGGCCCGAACGGTATGCGGTTTTCGTGTAAGAGCCTGATTACTCGTGAAACCTGCTCGGTCGAGCGCGGGAAGACGACGGCGAGCGGACGCGACCGGTGCGTCGTCATCGCGTCGCATTCGAATACAAGCAGTTCATCGTCGCCCCAGGCGACGCCGCCGTCGCCTACGATTTCGCGCAGTCGAGTGATAATCTTTGGATCGTGTGATTTTGACATAAATGAGATTGCGCTTCGATTTGTGACTTGGTCTCGCCTCCCTGTTAGAATAATTGCCGTCAATTTCCAAAAGCAAGCACTGATAGGAATTAAATATGACCTTGCCCGTTTTGTTAAAAGACAACTACGGACGCGCCATTCGCGATCTGCGCATTTCGATCACCGACCGCTGCAATTTCCGCTGTTTCTATTGCATGCCCGAAGAAGCCATGGAGTGGAAACCCAAGCCGGAAATCCTGACTTATGAAGAGATCGTGATCCTGGCGGAGGTTTTTGCCGGCATTGGGATCAATAAATTGCGCGTGACCGGCGGCGAGCCTATGCTGCGCCGCGATCTGGAAAGCCTGATCGAGCGGCTGGCCAGAATTCCAGGCGTCGAAGACCTGGCGATGACCACCAACGCGCACTTCCTGCGCGGCCGGGCGAAGGCGCTGAAAAACGCGGGATTGCATCGCCTCACGGTCAGTCTCGATTCCCTGACGCCGGACCGCTTCGCCCTGCTCACCGGCCGCAACGAATTACCGCGGGCGCTCGACGGAATCGACGCCGCGATCGAAGCCGGCCTCAGCGCGATCAAAATCAACTGCGTGGCGATTCGCGGCATCAACGACGACCAGGCGATCCGCTTCGCCAAATTCGCCCGCGAAAAAGGCGTGAGCGTCCGATTCATCGAATTCATGCCGCTCGACAACGGCAAAATCTGGCGGCGCGAAATGGTCGTTCCGGGCGAAGAGTTGCGAAAGCGAATCGAGGCGGTCTATCCGCTCGAGCGTGTCAAACCGGAAAACCCGAGCGAAACCGCCAGGCGGTGGCGCTTCGCCGACGGCGCGCCGGGCGAAATCGGCTTCATCAACCCGGTCACGCAGCCGTTCTGCGGCCATTGCAGCCGCATTCGGCTGACCGCCGACGGCATGATCCGCACCTGCCTGTTTTCTAACATTGAACACAATATCAAGCGCTTGCTCAGGGCCGGGGCTTCGCGCGATGATCTGATCGATTTCATAGTCGCGACTGTTGAGAAGAAGGAAGACCGACATCACGTCAACGATCCCGAGTTTGTGCAACCGCTCAGGACGATGTCTTGTATCGGAGGATAAGAATGTGATCGTCGAATGGATGGAATAGAGAATTGCCGGCAAATAGTTTGCAATGCGCTCTGCGCCAACGCAATGAAAAAATGAACAACAGGCTGCTTACGATTACAATCGCGTCGTTGATAATTTGTTTCTGCGCCCATCTCGCGGTGGCTCAGGGATGTGGAAGCCTCGAATACCGACTGATTGCGACGACCAAAGGTTCCACATTGGAAAAAGAGTTGAATGAATTGGCGAAGCAGGGATTCCGTTTTGAGAAGGAGGCGCAGGCGATCGGCGTGTCGACATTTATCGTCCTGGCGTCACGTCCGCTCGGCTCAACGCCCTCACAGCGGTTCGAATACAGGATATTTGACATCGGCCAGTTCGCAAAGCAAAAGCAGGAACTGTCGTCGCAGGGATTCATCTATCGCGCCGCAATGCTGTCTTCGTTCCTGCTTTCCCCGGGCTCAATGGTCTATCTGCTCGAACGCGATATCGGAGCCCCATCGAGCAGCTACGAATACGATGTCATTGCGTCGTCAAAAGACAAGAAACTCCAGACCATGCTCAACGGCGCCAACTCCGGCGGATTTGCGCCGGTCGCTATTTCGGGCGCAACTATCCTGTTGCGGCGCGATGCGCGTAATCACACGGCGGAAATGGGAGAGCGCGAGAGCCTTGTGCTTGAGGCATACAAAATGTCGACCCTGGAGAAAGAGATGAATGAAGCGGCGAAGCAGGGGTATCGATTCCTGACCAGTTCCGCGCTGAACAGCGTATTGATGAGCCGCGATTACAAGTCGAAAGATCAGGTTCACTACGAATACAAACTCGTTGCAATCCGCGCTTCGGACAAATCCGCCGGCGCTTTGAATGAACTCTCGAAGCAAGGCTTTGTTTTTCGCTCGGCGACTGAAGTCGGATTGACGGCTGTAATGGAGCGCCCCCTTGGGAGCGGGGTCGCCGGAAACCCGGTGGAATTTAAAGTCCTGGAAACGCGCTCCGAAGCGACGGCGCAAAAGGAGATTCAAGACGCCTGTGTTCAGGGCTTCGTTCCCGTGAGCATGTCCGGTGGCAGAGGAAATTTTATGATCCTTGTGGCTCGCAGCTATCGTGACTCATAGGATTCCAAAGCGGATCATAATCACATCAACATATGGTTGCTACTTTGAACACATCAACTGAAAGGCATGCTGAACTGATGTTGGTCTTGAATGGCCCAGGAGGGCTGCGACTGTTTACGGCTGACGAATATCAAAGGCTGGCCGATGTTGGCATTCTTGGCGAGGACGATCGGGTTGAGCTGATCGAAGGGAGGATCGTAAGATTGGCGGCCAAAAACATAAAACATGCGATGGCTACGAAACGGGCCAATCGCTATTTCACACGGTTGCTCGGAGATCAGGTGGTGGTTTGTGTTCAAGACCCGATCCTGCTTAATGATTATTCCGAGCCGGAGCCGGACATCGTACTCGCTGCGCCCCCTGAAGACCGATATTTTGATCACCATCCTACGCCGAAGGAAATTTACCTGGTGTTGGAAATAGCTGACAGCAGTCTTCCCTATGATCGAGACGTGAAATGCCCGCTTTTCGCTTATAACAAGATCGTTCAATTTTGCCTGCTCAATCTGCAAAACCGAGAGCTGGAAGATTATCGACAGCCGAGTCGCAATGGTTACCGTAGCAAACAAACTTACACAGAAGAAGATGCTTTCAGCCTGGTAGCTTTTCCGGAGATTTCAATCAAAGTCAAGGACTTATTGCCACCAGACAAGGCGACCGCCAA
>DASUFM010000495.1:0-4435 GCA_036274535.1 Blastocatellia bacterium | reverse complement strand
TCGCCGGCCTCCTTCCCGCGGCGCAGGCCTCGAAGACCGACGTCAATGAAACGCTCAAGGCGCAGTCGGGAGCGGCAGGGAAGCGCAGTGGCGGGCGAGCGATGCCCGCCCTGATGATCCTGGAGCTTGCGCTCTCGCTGGTTTTGCTGGCCGGCGCGGGGCTGATGATCAAGAGTTTCCTGCGTTTGCTGGCCATTCCCAAAGGCTTTAATCCGGACGGCGTTTTGATGCTTACGCTCACTCCCAACCTGACCAGATATCCGCCGGCGTCGCCGCAGCGTGAGGCTTATTACCGCGAAGTTCTTGCGGGCGTCCGGGCTCTGCCCGGCATCCAGTCCGCAGGACTGGCGAGTAAGACTCCGCTGGAGGGAGGAATGATAATCGCTCAGCTCCAGATCGAAGGGCGGCCGCCGTGGGAGAAAGGGCAGGAGCCGGTGATCGATGTCAATCTCATCAGCCCCGAATATCTTCAGACGATGGCCATAGAGATGCGCGCCGGTCGGCATTTCTCCAATCAGGATGGCGCCGAGGCGCCGAAGGTCGCGATCGTCAATGAAACGATTGCGCGGCGCTTTTTCCCAAATGAAAGCCCGCTCGGCCATCGGGTGTTGATAGCGCGGATTCCAAGAACCATCGTGGGAGTGGCGCGGGACACGCGCCATCTCAGATTAGATCAGGAAACTCGTTTGGAGGCTTACCTGCCTTACACGCAAACTCCGGACTGGGATAGGGGGCATGTCCTGGCGGCCCGAGTCGCCTCCGGGCAAAACAATTCAGCCGGTCTGGCGAGCATGGCCGGCGCCATACGCCGTCTGGCGCAAGCAATCGAACCCAATGAGCCGGTCAATCCTGTGGTCCCATTGGAGGAGCGCCTATCCAGATCACGAGCGGTTGCGGGGCGACGTTTCCAAATGCTCCTGTTCGGCGTTTTCGCGGGCATCGCGCTAATCATCGCAACGGTCGGAATATACGGCGTCGTCTCCTACGCGGTCAGCCAGCGCACGCAGGAGATCGGCGTCCGGATGGCCCTGGGCGCACAGGCGCGCGACGTATTGCGGATGGTGGTCTGGCGGGGAATGCGCCTGACCTTGATTGGGCTGGGGGTGGGATTGGGGGCCGCGCTCGCCCTGACGCAGGTCATGAGGAATCTGCTCTTCGAAGTGAGTCCGACCGATCCCGCGACCTTCGCGCTGATTACGCTATTGCTGATAGGCGTGGCCTTCATTGCCAGTTACATCCCTGCGTGGCGCGCGACGAAGGTCGATCCGCTGATCGCTATCAGGCATGAATAGGACAAATAGGACCATCCTATTTGTCTTATTCACATGCTTCTGCTGACAGCCAGCCGGTCGGCGAGGCTGGCGATGACCATGGCCAGTTCGGCGGGTTCGACCGGTTTGGCGACGTGCATTCGGAAACCCGCGGCCAGCGCCTTCAAGCGGTCTTCGGACCGGCCGAGCGCGGTCAGGGCGATTGCCGGAATCTGATCTGATTGCGGGACGCCTTGTTCGGCCTCGAACGAGCGCACTTTTTCAAGCGCTTTGTAACCGTCTTCGACGGGCATGTTGATGTCCAGGATCAGGACAGATGGGCGCTTGCCATGGGGCGGATCAGCGATGATGGCCAGCGCCTCGATGCTGGATGACACCGCCGTCACCTGCGCTCCGCATTCGCTGAGAGTTTCCGACAGCAATTGGCGAGCCTCCTCCTGGTCGTCGACCACCAGCACGCTCACACCGTCCAGAGACGGGACTTCGTCGAGGGGGATCGCGCCTTCCATTCTAACTTCGCGCTGGGCCACCGCCCTGGGCTGCTGCGGGACGGCCCCGCCGATTTTCGTGGGGGATTGCGGAAGCGTCACTCTGAATGTCGCGCCGCAACCCGGACCGTCGCTCACCGCCTCCACCGTTCCGCCGTGCAACTCCACCAGTTGTTTGACCAGCGACAGCCCCAGTCCCAGGCCTCCGAAGCGCCGCGCGGACGATGAGTCCGATTGGCGGAAGCGGTCGAAGACGAAGGGCAGGAACTCCGGTTCAATGCCCTTGCCGGTGTCGCTGACCGTGATGCGTACGTGATGATCCACGCTCTCCATTCGCAATTCGACGCGCCCTGACTGGGGCGTGAATTTGATCGCGTTCGAGAGCAGGTTCCAGACTACCTGCTGCAGGCGGCCGGGGTCGCCGGTGATCTGGCCGGCGCGCGGATCGATGTGGGAAACCATCTCGATGCTTTTAGCCTGCGCAGCCGGGCGGACCGCTTCGATCGCGGCCGTGACGATGCTGACGAGCGCCACCGGGCTCACTTCGAGTTTGAGTTTGCCGCTGATGATGCGGGCGGTGTCGAGCAGGTCTTCAATCAGTTGCAACTGCATCCGCCCGTTGCGCTCGATGATCTCTACCGTCTGTTTGATCTGCGACACGTCCGACGGGCGCGTCCGCAGCAGCCGCGCGTAACCGAGAATGGAATTGAGCGGGCTGCGCAACTCGTGCGAAACGACTGTCAGGAATTCGTCTTTCGATTGGTTGGCCGCCTGCGCCTCAGCGCGCGCCGCCTTCTCTTGTTTAAGGAGTTGTTCGCGCTCACTCTCCGCGCGCTTGCGGTCGGTGATGTCGGTCACGACGGCCACTGCTTTTTCGATTTTGCCATCCGCATCGTATACGGGCGAGACATTGTTATTGACCCAGACCTCCGACCCGTCCTTGCGAAGGTAACGCTTCTCACACACGAAGCTATCGCCGGTTTCCAACAGGCGGCCGAAAAGTTTAATGCAGTTCGGCAAATCGTCCGGGTGCGTAATGTCGTTTATCACCATCCCTCGCAACTCGGCTTCGGTGTAGCCGGTGATGTCGCAATAGCGCTGGTTGACCATCATGAATTTCCCGCCCGCGTCGCATTCGACGACGCCCGCCAGCATTTGTTCCACCAGGGTTCGCCGCGCCCGCTCCTCGCTTTCGCGCAGCGCCTCTTCGGCGCGCTTGCGGTCGGTAATGTCCTGACAGACCCCTTGCATGGCGATCAGTGTCCAATCCGCGTCAAAGATCGGCCGGCCATGTGTGGAAATCCAGCGCGTCTCACCGTCCGACCGGACAATGCGGTACTCGTGTTCGAACAACCTTCGCGCTGTCATCGCCTGTTCCAGGCTCCTGCCGACCTGCTCACGGTGATCGGGATGAACACTTTCCAGGTAGGTTTTATAAGTGATGCGCGACTTGCCGGGCTCAAGACCATAGATCCGATAAAGTTCGTCCGACCAGGCGAGCGAGTCGTCGATCACATCCCAATGGAAGCTGCCCATGTGAGCTATCGCCTGGGCCTCGCGGAGGCGCAATTCCTTCTCGCCCAGCGCCACCTCTATCTTTTTGCGCCTGGCTCGTTGCAGAGACAGGGCCACGATCAGCAGCGTCTGGATCACGGAAAATGAGATGGAGCCGATGATCCACCACTTGTATTCTTCCCAGAATGTCGGCTCCTTGTATTCGAAGAAGGTTCCCGCCGGCGCCAGGTCTTTATTGATCCCCCAGCGACGGAGCTGGCGCCAGTCTATAATCGGTCTGGTCGGGACCGGAACCACCTGCATGTCTTGCGGTCTGGCGCCGTTAATTACCCGTAGCGCGGTCTCCCCTATCACTTTTCCACAATCCTCAATGCTGACGGTATGACCGCCGACGCTCCCGCGGCCCCGTAAAATGTCGCCGACGGTATAGACCGGAACTCTGGCCGCCGCCGCGATCAGGGTGAGGGAGTTTGGCAAGTCCAAGGTCTTGAGTTCTTCCTGAGAATATTTGACGTAAAGGATGATGGAATGCTCCGGCGCGCTCTTCACTTTTGCTATCAACTGGTCAAGGTTAAGATCGCTTAGAGATGTGAGTTTCACCCCTTTGTCCTCAAACTCCTTAAGCCAATTCCGGACATGCAGGTCGCTCTTCATGGAGTGATCCTTTTCCCCGGCGATGATTAACACCTCCCCCGTGTCCGGTTGCAGCTTGAGCGCCATATCGATCGTGTTTCTATAAGGGTTATCGACCAGCACCGCGACGCTGTTGGCGTCGGCTTTATTATCCGCCTTCGCGCGGTCGGAGGTGTGGAAAACGATCGGAGTTTTCGGGAAGAGCTCGCCGCGGTATTTGAGCAGGAAATTGAGCGACGGGGTCGTCGGGGCCAGGATCACTCCGATCCGGTCGTTCCCATATTTCTCGCGCAGGTAATCGCGCATCGCCAGAGATTGTTTTTCTTCGGGGAATCGGTTGTCCTCAAGGTATTCGGGGTAATATTCGTAAGAGCCAGCGGGCGCCGATCCGAGCCCCTCCTGTATGCCTTTCTCCAAAGGGGCGTTCTTGGGATCGTCTTTCCCGTTCCAGATGAGGACCAGCACGCCTTTGGGTCTCGCGGGTTCCTGCGCGGATCCTGAGCCATAAGACGACAGAGACAACGACAA
>DASUFM010000494.1:0-5660 GCA_036274535.1 Blastocatellia bacterium | reverse complement strand
TCATAGATGTCCGTTCGAATGATCGCCTCCGGACGCGTGGCGGCCAACAGGTTCTCAATTGGGGCATGCCATCCGGCGAAGCGCGCGCGCAACATATCGCGCGGGTCACCCGCGTCGCGTCCACCCTGCGGCGCGTCCATCACGGCGAACCAGTAGACGCGCCGGCTTCCAAGCGGCACGATCCCGAAACGCTCGCCGGCCCCCCAGCTTTCGGTGAAGCGGTCCTGATCTATGTCCACTTCACCGACGATCGCGCGCCAGCTCGTCTGTCCGGAATACCGGAGCGCCTCCTCGCCTCGCATCGCGCGCCGAACGGCGGAATGCAATCCATCCGCTCCGACCAGCAGGTCGGCCTCGATTATCTCGCCGCCTTCGATGTACGCACGAACCCCATCGGCGAATGATTCGTATCCGCTTACCGCTCTGCCCAGGCTCACCGGAACGCCGAGCGCACTCTGCAGCGCCTCGTGCAACCGCTCACGCTCAAGCGCGATCGTGCCCCCGGGAACGATCGCCCGCACAGGCGTTTCCATAAGCGCGCGCCCATGCGAATCACAGATCGCCGCCACCGACAACTCATGCCCGGCCGCGCGTACAATGTCATCGAGTCCCACATAGGCGAGCGCCCGCAGAGCGTTCGCGGACAGGGCAATCCCCGCGCCAGCGGGACGCAGTCGCTCGGACCGCTCAATAATTTGAAACGGCAGCCCCGCTCTTGCGAGCGCGCAACCCAGCGTCAAGCCTCCGATACCGGCTCCTGCAATCACAACCATAATGAAGAATTGGATGCCCGCAGCAGATGTCGCGCCTCCATCAGCGCGAATCCAAACAGATTCAACCCTTGCTCCAAATCTGAGATTGAAACTCTAAGGAGTTCTGATGAATCGCCTCTACTTTTCCAAGCCGTTCAGAAAATCAATCAGCAGCCGGTTGATCTCGGAGGGGCGTTCCTGCTGAATCCAATGCCCGGCGCCCGGCAGCAACACTTTCTGCTTGAGGCCGGGCATGGTCTGTTCCAGGTCGTCTGTGAGGTCATAGGCTTCGATTGCTTCAGGCGCCTCGGTCTGGCCGTAACCGCGCTGGTCCGGCGCCACAACGCGGTATCCGGCGCCAGCCAGCGCCGGTAATTGGCGCCGCCAGGAGCGCCACAGTTCCGGGAACCCGTGACACAAAACGACCAGCGGCCCCTTGCCCTGGTCCGCAATATGCATCTTAATGCCGTTTGTTTCGATGAACCGGTGATTAGCCATACGAGATCATTGTTTTCGCGGCGGTCGAGCAGCCTGACTACCCTGCCATCGGCGTCTCTCTCGAATACCTTTTCGCCACGCCACACGCCTTTTCTATAAAAAGTGTCCACGTAAAGCGGCAGCAACTCTTCTCTAGCGCGCCCGGTCCGTTGACCGAAGAGTTTGTCGCCCTCGCGCGTAACGGTATAAATCACATCAGGCGCGAGCTTATATTGTCCGATGTATTCGTTCAACTTGTTCGGGCTGACGGCGATCGGTTTGCGCTCGTTCGGGATAGCCATTGCCTGGGCGGCGACAAGTCTCCATTGCCCGTCCGGCGACTTCGACCAGGTGTCTGGTCTTCACATTGCCTTCTTCGTCAGTGTATATGCAATCATCCGCAAGATACTTTCGCCAAATCGCCACGTCGCCCGGGGCGATCGCATCGAGCAATTCCTGCGTCGCTCGCTTCAGCTGCTCGACAATGGCGCCGGCCGCGTCATTTCCTGCCGAGCTATTCGTGTTTTGCGCATGAACTGAAATCGGAGCGAGAGCAATGGCAAGCGCAATTGTGACTGCGCGCAATTGCAGACGAGCTTCCCGAAAATTATCCGGTTGTTTGGCAGGGGATTTATCACCCACGCCTGGCGGCGCCTTTTTCATCGATTGCTCCTTCGTTACACAGATTGATCGTATTTACCCTCTCCTCTTCCCATATATGGAAAAAGCCGGCCGTTGTTGCTGCAGCGGCCGGCTTTTGAGCTTTTGGGGAGCCTTTCGGATCCCCGATTCCGCAGCGTCCTCAGCCATTAGGGTATACCACTGCGAATTGGAGAGATTATATGCGAAGAAACGGCGGCGAGGAATCCCCTTCCCGGCCGACTGTTCATTCCGCGCGATTACTGCCTCCGCCAAACCAATTCTGAAGATTGACACTCCCGCGTCTATCACCGTAGCATCGCGTTGTCATTCAGCTTTGCTTTTTTATTTACTCGGCTTTCCAGCGGCGCCAGAATAACGGCAGACAGTCATCGCCGAATTTCAGTCTCCGCAGGTTTTGGATTGTCCCAAAGGATATGAATCGTCGTCATGCGCAATATATTTCCCAGATATTATAGCGCCGAGTCATCACATCGCTTCACCGGAGTTGGAGGGTATGGCTAATCGCGAACATATCGAGATACTCCAACTAGGCGTAGAAGAATGGAATCGATGGAGAAAGGCTCATCCTGATATAGAACCATACTTGGTCGAGGTAGACCTCAGTGGAGCAGACCTCAGCGGAGCAGACCTCAGCGGAGCAAACCTCACTTGGGCAAAACTCAGCAAGGCGAAACTCAGCGAGGCAAACCTTAGAGGGGCATATCTCAACGGGGCAGACCTCAACCGGGCATACCTCAAGGAAGCAAACCTCGGCAGGGCCAAACTCATCGGGGCAGACCTCAGCGGGGCAGACCTCGGCAATACAGACCTCGCCGAGGCGGATCTCGCCGAGGCAAAACTCAGTTGGGCAGACCTCAACAGGGCATATCTCGCTGATGCATATCTTGCCGATGCATATCTCGCCGATGCATATCTCGCTGATGCATATCTCGCGGGCGCAACACTCAGCAGAGCAACACTCAGAAAGGCAAATCTCACCAGGGCAACCCTCACCAAGGCAACCCTCAGAGAGGTAGACCTCAGATGGGCATACCTTACTGAGGCAAACCTCGAGGACGCTTCCCTTCCAGCATCGCGGCTTATGAATGCAAATTTTGACGGAGCCAATTTAACCAAGGCTCGTCTTTGGGAAACACAGCGCGCCGGATGGTCTATTAAGGGCGTTATTTGTGAGTCGATTTATTGGGACGAAAATGGAAAAGAAGAGAGCTTCTACAGCCCCGGCGAATTCGAGAGATTGTTTGCAGACAAAACCAAGGTAAAACTCTTCTACAAAGACGGCATCAATCCGCTGGAGATCGCGACCATCCCCGCGCTCATCAAACATCTGGAAGGTTCACATCCTGGGTGCGGGTTGCGGCTGGTCAGTATCCATGAAGACTCGGGCGGAGTTGTCGTTGAACTCGCGATTGAAGGCGCTGGCGTCACATCGCCAGAGCAATTGAAACAACTTAAAGCCGAAATTGAGATGGTGGCGCAGCGCGCGATTGTTTTCGAGAGAAAGTTTCTTGCCGAAGAGAAACAAAGATTGCAACTGGAAGGCGCGCTCAATCAATCAAATGCCGTCATTGATAAGCTCATCCTACGGCCAAGCGTCAACTTTCAAGGAGATTACAAACAAATGGGAAACACATATAACGTGTCAGGCCAGGCGGGCGCGGTTGGAGATAACGCCATCGCCGGCAATATGACCTTCAATCAGATCGTAAACCACTTCGAACAATCAATTGATCTGCAGGCGCTGGCGACAGAGCTCGCCGAATTGCGACAGGCGATGTCACAGATCCAGGGCTCATCGCCGCAGACAGCGATGGCTCTCGGCAAGGTCGCCGAAGCCGAAATCGCCGCCCAGGAAAAGAAGCCGGGCAAAGTCATGGAGAGCTTGAAAGCCGCCGGGGAATGGACGCTGGACTTCGCGAAGGAGATCGGCAAAGACGTCGTGGTCGAAGCGATCAAGCAATCCATGGGGATGCCGTGAGGATGATGGTTTTCGTGAACAGGAAAATCTTGGATTGGTGTGGCGCCGGCGAATTCACAGACAATCAATTATTTTGACCTTGCCGCCCTCGCAACCGAGCTCGAAACGCTGCGCCGGGCCTTGAAGAAAGAATCCGTGACGGAAGAGCATGACCTGGCGGTCGTCGACATCGGCGTGGCCAAAAGAGCGGCGGAGGCGAAGGACTCCGGGAAATTGGCCGGGGCTTTGAAATCGGCGGGCAAATGGGCGCTCGACGTGGCGACAAAGATCGGCGTGTCGCTCGCGACGGAGGCGATCAAACAATCTACGGGAATGAAATAGCCGCGTTGGCGGCCGATGCGCGGCGTTTGATCGGATCGTCGCTCAGGGAACGAATCCAAAGCAGGAGAAATAGAGCAATGGCGGACAAACGAGTTTGCTTCGATTTCGAGGTAGTGTTTTCAAACGGCGGCGGTCTCCAGGGTCAGGATTTCCGCCTCGACATCGAGGCGATGATATCGATGACGACGCGCTCGCCGCCTGCATCATCCGCGACATGCGTCTGCTGATGCGGATGGGCATGATCTCGCCGGTCTTCCGCTTCGGCCGGCGCTGCCATTAACATTGGATTGAATTTCCCCGAGAAGATATGGCGATGAAAAAAGCGATAAAAACGACGCTGAAGATCGCGGGAGCGATCGTGGTCATGCTGCTCGTGTTGCTAGCTTACACATTCGCGCCAGCGAAGCTCGATGTGGCGGCGAACCAGTCGCCCGCGCCGCCGGTCACGCTTGGCAGGCCAGATCCGGCGCAACTGCCGGAGGTCAGGCTTTCGATCCTCAAGGCCGGCAAAATGCCTGCGCGGCAGGCATTCGCTTACCGCGGCGGGAGTTGGGGCGGAGGCTACGAAAACGGTATGGCGGCGATCTTCGTGCGGCATCCACAGGCGGCTTTTCTGATTGATGCGGGCTTCGGCTCGAACGTGGACGAACATTGGCGAACGATTCCCTGGCTGATGCGGCGCCTGTCGAGTTACGTCAAAGAGACTCCGGCCGCGGCGCAACTGCAGAATAACGGCGTCGCGCTCAAGGAAATCAAATTCGCCATCATCACGCATTCGCACTGGGATCACATCAGCGGCCTCGAAGATTTTCCCGGCCTCGAAGTGCGAATGCCCATGGCGGAGCGAAAGTTTATTAACGATCACAAAATGCCCGGCTTGATTGATCAGATGATCGGCAAGATGAACGTGCGCGCGTTCGATTTCACCGGCGGGGCTTATGAGAATTTCGACCGCAGTTTGGATTTGTTCAATGACGGTAGCGTCGTGCTCGTGCCACTACCGGGGCACACCGAAGGCTCGACCGGCGTCTTCGTCAATCTGCGTTCTGGCAAACGGTATTTGTTCACCGGCGATCTGACATGGGCGATCGAAGGCTTCGAACTTCCGGCGGAACGTCCCTGGTTGGCGCGAAAGCTGGTTGATTACAATGAAGCCGAAGTACGCCGTTCTATCGTCAAGGTTCATCAGTTGATGCAAAAATATCCGGACCTGATCGTCGTTCCGGCGCACGACCGGCGCATTCACGACCGCATCGCAAGCCTTCCCAATTTCGAGAATTGAAATCAGTGGCGGTAAGTCAGAAATTCAAACGCCGCCGCGTTTGCTCGTGTTTCTAGCCCTCATATAGATCAGGTCGGCCGGAATTCTCTTCCCGGACGGCTTTTCTTTTCGCGCAAATATTGCGGCGGCGCCAGGACCGAGCATCGAGCGCCGCCCACACCGGCGTAACCAGGGCCAGGTTGAGTCA
>DASUFM010000493.1:0-11222 GCA_036274535.1 Blastocatellia bacterium | reverse complement strand
CGATTTTTCGACAATGATCAGAGAGAACCCACCGGGTCTTTCGTCCCCGAAGCGTGTGGGATCCAGGATGACTACCAAAGCGGTTCCAAGCAACGGCGCCTCCAAAGGCTCCGCCGTTACGATTTACGCCCACTATTCGCTAACTTAATCTCATTGGCCTTCAGGCGGAAGCTTCAGTTAAAAATCAACTCCGTGAACCCAGACTATTCCGCCTGAAGGCGGGACTACAAACTTTTCATCGTTTCAGGGCCTGGCAATGCGACCTGTTTAACTCCTCAAACTGCTTTTCTGACTTTCGCAATGGCCAGGGCGAGCCGATCCCTCTCTCTTCCTCGGCAGTGAGTTGTGTAGCAATTCGTCAGACAACTGCCGAACGCGCCGGATGACGCTGTAGCCGTGAAGCGGCCTTAAGCCGAGCGCCTTGCAGAAGATCCGCCTTCGGTTGAGTCAAGCTGCGCCTCCATATCCGCGCCGCTTACTGATCAAACTTAGAAAGTCTAGGCGTAGGGTAGCAGGAAGCCCTAGTATGTCAAGGCATACCGCGCGAGATCATCCTGTCTTCATCAGATCAGGGGCGAAGTTGGCGAACAATGAACTCCGAAACGAATGTCAAAGATGGCTTTCCAACTCTTCCGCAAATTTCCGCTCGCGTTGATGAGGAAGCAAAAAGGAGAAAAAGAGCGGAAAAGGCAAAAAAGACTGAAATTTTAACTTTTTTGTCCTCTTTGCCCTTTTTACTTCCCCTTGTGTTCCGATGCGAGAAAATTGGTTCTATAAATGGACTCCGACATCAGATATTTTCCTATCAAAATAGTCATTATCTGTGCGAAAAACAGGCGGCCCAACCCCCGCTTCCCTTGATATTCGAAGTGAGTCGGGCCAGACTCGCCCGGACAGTTATCCGTCAGACTTTCGTTGAGGGACATCGTAATATGACCAAGGTCGACATACTCCAGGGCACGCTCGATATGCTGGTCCTTAAAACGCTCAGCAATGACCCGATGCATGGCTTCGCCATCGCCTTGCGCATCCGCCAGCTCACCGACGAAGTGATTCAAATCGGCGAGGGCTCGCTCTACCCGGCGCTTTACAGGATGGAATTGAAGGGATGGATTAAGGCGGAGTGGGGAGTGACGGAGAACAACCGGAAGGCCAAGTATTACAAACTGACCAGAACCGGGCGCAAACAGTTGGAGGGCGAAGTCGCCTCTTATGCCCAGCTGACTGAGGCCATCGCCAAGGTTCTGCAAACCGCTTAGCCGAAAGTGAGGCTGCGCGTTATGAACATCCCGTAACGCTCACCACGATGGCTCTTGACCATCGCAGCTTACGGTTGTTTGAAGCCTGCTCCTGCAAGCCGGCTTCGGAGGGCCTGCCTCCATCTCTAGCACAGCACCGCGTTTGATGTTATCTCTCGCGTTCTCGACACACTTCGCCAACAGTATCAGCGCCACAAAAAGGACAAAGTCAGCGCCATTTTTCAATGTCGTAATCCGATAACGAGACTTTGTCCATTGTGAGATCGGCGCTCCGCGCCGATCTCACAATGGACAAAGTCGAGCTTAGAGCGGATTGCAATCGCAGAGGTGGGACACAGCCTGTGTCCCACCATCATTGGGCTATGACGACGGTTGATCCGTACACCCAATTGATATCCGCTCTAGTCGTCAGTGATCGGTCGCCAGTAACCAGTTGGTTTAAGTATCCAGCGTCTGCTGAGGCCAAATAAAGAACTCGGCCCCAACTCTCTTTTCGACCTTCCCTGCCCTCGCGCGTCATCTTTCTCTTTCACATATGGACATTCCAAGGGAATAGGCGTATCTTCTTTGGCATATCCAAAGAACGCCCCCGTTGAAGTTGTAAGGTCAGGAGTAGAAATGATCCATTATTTTCGCGCCCTGGCGGCGAGGCTTCGAGGATTGTTTGGAAAGCGCGGGGCGCAGTCGGAACTCGATGAAGAGATCGAGCTGCATCTGCGCCTGCTCACCGAGCGATATGTCCGGCAGGGGATGACCGAGGAAGAGGCGGCGCGGGCCGCGCGCCGGCAATTCGGAAACGTCACATTGCTACAGGAGGTTAATCACGAAATGCGTGGGTTCAGATTCATCGACACATTCTTTCATGATTTGAAGTTTGGCGTACGAATGATCGGGAAGAATCCCGGCTTCAGTTTCGTCGTCGTCATAACTTTAGCGCTCGCAATCGGCGTCAACACCGCCATTTTCACGATCGTGAACCCGTTTCTGTATCGCGGTCTGCCGTTCCGCGGCCACGACCGGATCGCTTACGTCGCCGTCGTCGATACCAGGGGTCACGGTGATGAACCGCTCGACGCGTTCTCATATCCCGACTATCTCGATTTCAAAGAGCGGCTGAAATCGTTCAAACATCTCGCGGCCTACCAGTATGGCGGTGTCGACTTGAGCGATGACGGAGGCTTTGCGGAGCATTATTTTGTTGCGCGAATGACGGCGAACGCGCTGTCCGTCCTTGACCAGAAACCAATGCTTGGGCGAGGTCTGGAACCTGCGGATACGCAACCCGGAGCGCCGCCCGTCGTGATCCTGACCTACCGTGTCTGGGAAAGCCGTTACCACAAAAATGAGTCAGTGATCGGCAAGACCGTATTCATCGACGAAACACCTGCCACCATCATTGGAGTGACCGCTGCCGACGCGCGGATAGCCAATGATATCGCCCTCTGGCTTCCGTTGATAAGGCCTACAGCCCAATCGACCAGGGAAAACCACGACCTACTGGTATTCGGTCGCCTCGCCGATGGAGTAAGCATCAGCCAGGCAAGCGCCGAGGCCTCCGCCGTCGCGCGCCAGATGGAGGTCGAAAATCCCTCCACTAACAGGAACATCGGGGCGGAGGTTCAGGATTTCAACAAATTCCACCTCAGGGCTCAGATCCGTCTGGTCATGCAAGCTCTATTGGGCGGCGTAACCTTTGTGCTTCTGATCGCATGCGCGAATGCGGCGAATCTGCTTCTCGGGCGGGCGATGATCCGATCCCGCGAAATGTCTATCCGCGCGGCCCTCGGCGCGGGACGATTGCGGGTCATGCGGCAACTGCTCACGGAAAGCGTTCTGTTGTCGTTTATGGCGGGAGCGCTGGGAACCTTTCTCGCATATTGTGGGGTAAAGGGGATCGATGCGCTTCTCGCTTCAATGGAAACCAGCCGGCCGGACTTTACGGTGGATAGAAATGTGCTTTTATACCTGGCGGCGATCACGATCGGAACGGGCATTGTCTTCGGCCTTGCGCCTGCAATACGGATGTCCAGGGTCGACCTGAGCAGCGCATTGAAAGAAGGCGGTCATGGCGCTGGCCTCGGAGTCCGGCGGCGGTTATTAACGAATACCATGGTCGGGGCCGAAGTAGCTCTTTCCGTAGTCCTGTTGATGGGCGCGGGACTGATGATTCGAAGCATGCTAAACGCCGGAAAATTGAATCTCGGCGTGAACACCAGGAACGTGATGACCATGGCGATCAATTTGCCCCGCGCAAAATACCAGCAACCGCAGCGGCGAATAACTTTTTTTCAGGATTTGATTTCCCGTATCGAGGCGTTGCCAGGCGTCGAATCGGCGACGCTCTTATCCGAGTTGCCCGGCAACGAGCCTTTTCGGGGAGGCACGAATACTTTTCAGATTGAAGGATCGCCTGTAAACGATAAGAATATGCGGCCGCGGACAGCCCTGTTGACCATCAGCCCTGGGTATTTTCATTGCCTGCAAGGGCGGCTGTTAATGGGGCGCGAGTTCACGGAGTTGGACGGAGCTCCTGGCGCCGAGGCGGCGATCATCAACAAGAGTTTTGCCGACAAACACTGGCCTGGCGAAAATCCGCTCGGGAAACGCATCCGCGTGGATGATCAGGAAACGGACGCCTGGTTGACGATCGTCGGCGTCGCGGCAGATATCGTTCAGAACCGCTACCGGGAAGGGCTTCCTCAAGCATATCTGCCATTCCGGCAGAAGCCGGAGCTTTTCATGTCCGTCGCCGCGCGGACCCGAGTCGATCCCGAGAGCCTCGCCCCCGCCTTTCGGCAGAGCGTGAAGGACTTGAATGCGAACCTGCCGGTATACGCGCTGCGTTCTCTCGACCGTCATGTCTCGCTGACAAACGCCGACACACGCGTATTCGGCGTTGTCTTCACGATCCTGGGTATTATCGCCCTGGCGCTGGCCTCCACCGGGCTGTATGCGGTGATTTCTCAGTCCGTAAGCCAGCGTACCCGCGAGATGGCCATACGGTCGGCGATGGGCGCGAGCGGATCTCAACTGTGGCGCCTCATGTTCTATCAGGGTATGCGACATTACACGATCGGACTCGCGATCGGATCGGCTCTGTCGTTAGCCTTAGGCGGCGTCCTAAACTCGCTGCTGGTAGGAGTCTCTTCCAGGGATCCGATTACCTACCTGCTTGTTATTTCAATGCTGACAATTGTGGCCGCGCTCGCCTGTGGTTTGCCAGCGCGTCGCGCCGCGCGGTCTGATCCCGCCACACTATTGCGATTCGAATAGCTGCCGCTTATCATAGACTTATAGCGCTCGCGGTTTACCGTTTCCAAAACAACAATTCACCAGGAGAGAGTCATAATGAAAAGACGCGATTTCATCAAGGATTCCGTCGTCGCCGCCGCATCCCCGCTCGGCTTTAACATCAAGACATACGCCGGCAGTCCGAACGGCGTGGTCCGTGTCGCCGTGGTCGGCGCCCACGGGCAGGGCAAGTCTCACATCGGCGCATATTCCAGAATGGAAGGCGTAGAGATCGCCGCCGTCTGCGATGTGGACGATTCCGTGCTCAAGCAGCGATGCGGCGAGATTGAAAAGAACACGGGCAAGAAGCCCAAAGAGTACGTGGACATTCGCAAGCTGCTCGAAGACAAGTCGATTGACGCCATCTCCATCGCCACGCCGAATCACTGGCACTCGTTGATGGGCGTCTGGGCCTGCCAGGCGGGCAAGGACGTCTATGTCGAAAAGCCCTGCTCGCATAGTTATTGGGAAGGCAAACAACTCGTCGCCGCCGCGCGCAAATACAATCGCATAGTCCAGCACGGAACGAACAGCCGTTCGACCGTCGCGCTGCGCGAAGCCATGCAGAAACTGCGGGAAGGCGTGATCGGCGATGTTTATATGGCCCGCGGGCTTTGTTTCAAATGGCGCGACACAATCGGCAAGAAGCCTGACGGCCCCGTCCCGCAAGGCGTCGATTACGATCTGTGGCTGGGACCCGCGCCGGCGCGCCCGTTCAACCCCAACCGCTTTCACTACAACTGGCACTGGAACTGGGACTACGGCAATGGCGACATCGGCAACCAGGGCATTCACGAGATGGACATCTGCCGGTGGGGACTGGGAGTGACGCTGCCGACCAACGTCTTTTCGATGGGCGGCCATTTTATGTTCGACGACGATCAACTCACTCCGAACACCCAGGTAGCCAATCTCGAATTCGACAAGAACGGCAAGAAGGTGATGATCGTATTCGAAGTCCGCCACTGGATGTCGAATAATGAGGCTGGCGTCGGGCTACGCCGGAACGCCCAGGGAGTGATCACCGACAGCAACTGCATCGGCAACATCTTCTACGGCTCGGAAGGTTACATGGCCATCGATGGATACAACTCTTACAAAACTTTCCTGGGCAGGAAACAGGAGCCCGGGCCTTCGCGGCGCGAGGGCGGAAGCAACTGGGAAAACTTCATCAAAGCCGTTCGCAGCCGCAAGCGCGAGGACCTCAACGCCGACATCGAAGAGGGTCATCTCTCATCGGCTCTGATGCATCTTGCCAACATTTCATATCGAACCGGACGTTCGATCAAATTCAACCCCGCGAAAGAACAGATCGTCGGTGACGTCGCCGCCAATAACCTGCTGCGGCGCAAATACCGCGCGCCATTCGTGGTCCCTGAGAAAGTTTAAGGATCGACGATCAAAGGTGGACACAGCCAAACTTGTCATTACCTACAACATCCATTTCGTGCGGAAAATGTTGGTAATGACAAGTTTGGCTGTGTCCCACCTTCCAAAGCCAGACGCTTGAAGCTCAATAAACGACACCGATCAGCGACCATGGTTTTTGACTCCTGATTTGTGATTCCTCCTATTGGAAACATATAGGAGGAATCGCATAGCTTGTATGGGAAAGCAATAGTATTGACATCCGACTGGTCAGTCATTACTCTCTGCCCCATCGAAAACCGACAGGTTATCCAAAGAAAGAGCCGGGAGAAAGAGGTCGATATGCTGAGCAGACTGAAGGCCGCGATGCAGGCGCTGCTGCGCAGGTCGCAGGCCGAGAGCGAACTGGACGAGGAACTCCGCTATCACATAGAGCGGCAGATTGAGCAGAACATACGGATGGGTATGAGTCCGCAAGAGGCGCGGCTTGCGGCTCGCAGGGCTTTCGGCGGCGTGGAGACCGCTAAAGAGCGAAGCCGCGACGCTCGTGGGTTGAGATGGCTTGAAGAGATATGGCATGACCTGCGTTACGGCGCGCGGACGCTGGTCAGGAATCCCGGGTTCACATTGACCGCAGTCGCCACTCTCAGCCTGGGCATGGGCGCGAACACGGCGATCTTCAGCCTCGTCAACACGGTGTTTTTACACGCTCTACCGTTTCCACAGCCGGAGCGGATCATGACGGTCTGGGAGGAAACGCCCGCCGACGGTATCGACGACAGGCAAAGCTTCGCGCCGGGCAATTACTCCGATATGAAGGCGCAACAAACCGTCTTCGCGCAGATCGCGGCGTTGGTCAGGAGCGAGATGAATCTGACGGGCGACGGCGAGCCTGAAAAATTGGAGGGGGTTGCGGTATTCGAACCGGAGGCGTTTGACATCCTCGGCGTTAAACCGGCTGCCGGCCGCCTCTTCCAGCCCGGCGAATACTTGCGCGGCGCCAACAGGGTCGTCCTCATCAGCCATGGCTTCTGGCAGCGGCGCTTCGGCGGCGCGGCGGATGCGATCGGCAAAGAGTTGACTCTCAATGACGAGAAGTTCGTCATCGCCGGCGCGCTGCCCCCGGACTTTAAGTTCCTCAATCCCGACGCCAGTTTCTGGACGCCGGCCGGATACAGCCAGCGTATGCTGGCCTATCGCCTCGGGCACAGCCTGACAGTAATCGCGCGGTTGAAGCCCGGCGTCGCCGAGGCGCAGGCGCAGGCCGAAGTCAAAACGATCATGCGAAGAATCGCGCAGGATCATCCGGCCGAAGCCGGCAGACTCAGCGCTTTCGTCCAACCCCTGCACGAATATTTGACAGGCGATGTACGGCGGCCGTTTCTGGTATTACTAGTGGCTGTCGGTTTTGTCCTGTTGATCGCCTGCGCGAATCTGGCCAGCCTGCTGCTGGCGCGGTCGACGACGCGCCGCAAAGAGATCGCCGTGCGCATGGCGCTGGGCGCCGGCCGTTTTCGCCTCGTGCGGCAGTTGCTGACGGAGAGCGTGATCCTGGCGGGCGCGGGAGGCATGTGCGGCCTGCTGGTAGCGGTGTGGAGCTTCGCCATGTTGCGGCAGTTGATTCCATCGGGGCTGGCAGGCTACGCCAAGTTGGGGTTGGACGGACAGACGCTCGCTTTCACATTGGGGCTGTCGCTGGTGACAGGCGTTCTTTTCGGTCTTGCGCCGGCGTTGCAGGCGACGCGTATGAATGTGAATGAGGCGCTCAAACAGAGCGGCGCGCGTTCAGGCGCGGGCCATCACAGGCTGCAAAACGCGCTGGTCGTGGCCGAAGTCGCGCTGGCGCTGGTCCTGACCATAGGCGCGGGATTGTTGATTCAAACCTTCTATCGCCTGCGTCAGGTTGACGTAGGCTTCCGCGTGGAAAATACATTGACGCTGCAAACCCGTTTGCCGCGCGCCCGATTTATGGATCACGCGAAACGCCTGGCATTCTTCCGGCAGACGCTCGAACGCGTGCGCGCGCTGCCCGGCGTCGTTTCCGCCGCTTACGCCAGCAGGCAGCCGCTGACGAGCCTGCATGGGATTTACACCCTGACCATCGAAGGCCGTTCGGCGCAGGGAGGCGCGGCGATGGAATCGGACCATCGCCAGGTCAGCCCCGAGTATTTCGCGACTCTGGGCATCCCGTTACGGCAGGGGCGCGTGTTTGACGAGCGCGATACGCTGCAAACCGAAGCCGTCGCCATCATCAACGAAACGATGGCGCGCCGCTTCTGGCCTGGCGAAAATCCTATCGGGAAACGCTTCGCCGTTGACGAAGACGGCATACCTGCGTCGCACCCGCTCACGATCGTCGGCGTCGCCGGCGACGTTAAGCACAGAGGGCTCGAAAACGACGTATGGCCGGAATTTTATATGCCGTATGCGCAGGTCGATTACAACTCCTACTCCATTCCCGGCTATTTGATCGTCCGCGCGGGTGGCGATCCGATGAGCCTCGCGGCGTCGGTGCGCCAGGCCATTCATTCGGTCAATCCGGATCAGCCCGCCGCCGAAATTCGCACGGTGGAATCGCTGCTCGACGAAATGGTCGCGCAACGGCGTTTGCGGATGGCGCTGCTCGCTGCCTATTCCGGACTGGCGCTGTTACTGGCCGCAGTGGGAATTTATGGCTCACTCGCTTATTTCGTCATGCAGCGTTCTTCGGAGATCGGCCTTCGCGTGGCTTTGGGCGCGCAAGCCGCCGACGTGTTGTGGTTGATCATCGGAAAAGGAATGAAACTGGCGCTCATCGGAGCGTTGATAGGATTGGGCGCCGCCTGGGCGCTGACCAGATCGATGAAAAGCCTGCTGTTCGGCGTGAGCCCGACAGACCCATTAACCTTCATCACGATTTCAATACTGCTGATGTCGGTCGCTCTGCTTGCCTGCTTCATCCCCGCGCGCCGGGCGACGAAAGTAGATCCGATGGTCGCGCTGCGGCGCGATTAAAGGCCGGGACTCTATACGCTCCATACATCCAATAATTGTTTTATCACAGAAACAGATGTTGCGCAGATAAAAATCCGTGGTAGTATTTACCAGCGTTTTGTTTAAGTGAGATTCACATCTCACGCGGGCATTTCACAGTCATCAAGGCAGGAAAGGCGGTATCCAACATGAATAAAAGTGGAGTTAGAGTAAATCCCTTAAGCCGGCAGCCACGGAAGCAGCGACTGGTAATGGCGGTCCGAGGAGGGGCGGGCGTAGGCAAGACGTATTTCGCCGCGTCGATGGCGGACGCCGGCCTGGGCCGACTTTGCATTATTGACATTGAGCGTAAGACACGCCTACTGAAAGGCGTTGGGTCGAAGTTTGACGGCATTGAGGTCGAGCGTCCGGGCGAGGTGCCGGAATTCATTGACTGGCTGTTGAACTCGCCGGAGGCGGCCGCGCAAAACTATGGATGCTATGCTCTGGACTCCTGGGCGAGCTACTTCTCAGCCAAGCACAGCGAGATGATCGCGGCGGTCCGCGAACGCGCCGGCGACCCTCTGGCGCAACCCAGCGCGGAAGAACTTGCGGCGGATCAGATGGTGCTCCAGGGCGTCCTGCGCAGTCTCTGTCAGTCCGGCAATTCAGTGGTCATCGTTGATCAGATTCCCGCCAAAGGAAAAGAACAGAAGGAAGACAATGAATTAGGCCGCGTGTTGCCGTCGACCGCGAGCGGCCTCGAATATTTCGTTGACGTGATGTGCGAAGTCTCGCTGCAGGACCGAGACGGTGAGATCACTCGTGTTTTCCAGGTGGTGAAGTCCAACAGCCCGGCTTTCGAGCTCGGTTTTGAGATGACCGGGGATGTCACATTCAAGGACTTTCTTGACCACCTGATTCGTCATAGCGAATCAGACCTGCCTGTTTCCGCGCCGAAGCCGCTCGACGTGCCGGAGACGTTACCGACTCTGGAAGAGATTTTGATGACCCCGCCACAGATCACCATTCATGAGTTAATCGCGAAGGCGGAACAAAACGGTTTCAAACAGGCGGATCTTGTGACCGCGGCAAAGCTTTACCATCAGCAGCCGAACATTTACCGGCTGACGCCCGAACAGGTCGTTGACCTGGACCGGCGTATGACGGCGAAGATCGAGAAGTTAAGACAGACCAGAGAGGAAACATCTTCCCAGGAAGGCGGACCGGAGGGCGCGAACTCAGCGGCGGCCACGCGAGGCGGCCGCAATTCGGTGAAGAAAACTCTGGCGTCATAATTTCAGAAGAAGGAATCACGGATTTAACGGATGGACGGATTGGAACAGATCTGTATCATCCGTCCATCCGTTAAATCCGTGGTTCCTTTTCTCCTCAGCAACCGCGTTCTAACAATCAGACGTGAAAAACCCCTACCATTTTCGCTGTAATTGTTGAAAATATGGAGCGCCGAATGGCGTTTCAACAACTTCCCCCAAACTGAACCGACTTACTGGAGGAAAATTCATGAACAAACTCACAAAAACTATCTTCGGCGTGGCTATTGCAACGCTCGCCATCATACCGGTGTCGCCCGCAACGGGGCAGACGGGGCAGACGGGGCAAACCAGGCAGGAGCGGGGCAATCAGACCGTGTCTATGCAGGCCAGGCGCGAAAGGAGAAACATCACATTGGAATCGCTGATAGACGCGCAGCAAAAATGCTACGATCAGGCGGTCGCGAGCGCTCAGGCTGGACAACAGAAGACGCAGCTCGCATGCCCGGTGCTTGACGAAATGATTGCGCAGACCCCGCTCGAAACTCTCATCGGCCAGCATATGCGCGGCCTGGAGGCGCGAGTGCCGCAGGAGGAAGTCTTGAAACTCAAACGCGCCATTGTTGACGCGGCTTACTTCGGTTACCAGCGCGGCAAGTGGAAAAATGCGAAATATTGAGATCGCTACGATGCGCGACTTTCGTCATCATACGCGCTCCGCTTGAATAAAGAGTTCCCCCATATCATTACTGAATGGCCGGTCTGAATGGCCGGCCGTCAAAACCTCCCGCAATATCGATCCCGCCGAATCCACATCCAGGATTTACGTCATCATCACCAATAACAAATTCGAGCCGAAGACGATCACGGTCAAAGCCGGAACGGAAGCGACGTGGGAAAACAAAGAAGGAGCTCACACAGTAAGCAACGTCATCCCTTGAGTTTGCAGTACGGGGATCGTAAGCGACCTGAGCCTCGATCGGTAGACTTACTGATCAAGGCTCAGGTCGCTTCCCCCCCCGCACCGCATCCCGTCGCAAATGTGTAAGTGTAGATCAGGAAGCCCCGCCGAAAGGCA
>DASUFM010000492.1:0-4282 GCA_036274535.1 Blastocatellia bacterium | reverse complement strand
TGACTTTGTCCATTCTGAGATCGGCGCGAGCGCCGATCTCAGAATGGACAAAGTCGAGCTTAGATCCGATATGAGATCAAGGCGGCGAGTAAGTCAATTGTGAGAGCGACTAAATACTCTTTACATTATTCCCGTCAAGGTCTTGATAAAGCGCCATGGAGGAGACATAGTAAACTTTGGAAGAAGTTGTTTACCTGAACGGAAGAGAATAGTAAATCCAAAACAATAAATACTATTCTCATCTTATAACCGGTGAAGATTCGGCAGGTAGCGCTTGATAATCAATTCCTCACGTCCCGATCTCAGACGCCCCAACATCCCGATCCCCGCATCAAAACAGGTTCAGTTTTAGACACTTTGGATATTGGAAAATATAACCAGCGGGAACGATTTAGAATGAAGGAGAACCCTCGATGAATCAAAAAGGCAAGAGCCATATCCCTGAAATAATCACCAGACGCGAATCCGATTTGCTCACCAACTGGATGCGGGAGCAATTATCAGCGACAACATTACGCAGCGATTTAATGAAAGAGTCCGAATTGCGGGAGCAATCGCGCCAATTCCTGAGCCTGTTGGTCAACGCCGTTTCAAAGCAGCCGAGGCTGGATGACATCAACACTCCGGCCTGGGAGGAAACGCGTGAATTTCTGACCGGATTGTCGCGCGCGCGCGCGCATCATGGGTTCTCGCCCGCCGAGACTGCGATCTTCATTTTTTCGTTGAAGCAGCCGCTGTTTGCCTTGCTGCGCCAGGAATTGGAGGGGGATTCCAGGAAACTGGTCGAGGAGCAATGGGCCGCGACGATGCTCCTGGACAAATTGGGACTTTTTACGACCGAAGCTTATCAAAAGGGCCGTGAAGAAGTGATTATGCGCCAGCAGCAGGAGTTGCTCGAACTTTCGACTCCGGTCGTCGTGCTGTGGGAGGGCATTCTTGCCCTGCCCCTGATCGGCACGCTCGACAGCGCGCGGACGCAGGTGGTAATGGAGAGCCTTTTGCAAAAGATCGTCGAGACCGGGGCGGGCATCGCCATCATCGACATTACCGGCGTGCCGACGGTGGACACGCTGGTGGCGCAACATTTGCTTAAGACTGTGTCAGCGGCCCGGTTGATGGGAGCTGATTGCATAATCAGCGGCATCCGCCCGCAGATAGCGCAAACGATCGTTCATCTGGGAGTCAATCTCTCCGACGTGATCACCAAATCTACTCTCGCCGACGCCTTCGCTGTCGCTTTGCGGCGCTCCAGGATGGTTATCAAGCGCGATGAGAACCACGATTGAAGGAGGCGGGATGGAGCGGATACCGATTTTGAAGATGGGCGATTACCTGCTCGTTACGATCCAGGTGGATATGCATGACCGCCTTGCTATGACGCTGCAGGACGACTTGACCGAGATGATCGCCAGGGCGAATGCGCGGGGAGTGTTGATCGATATTTCGTCGCTCGAAATCGTGGACTCGTTCATCGGCCGGATGCTGGCCAACATCGCCGCGATGTCGCGCGTGCTGGACGCGGAAACGGTGGTCGTCGGGATGCGGCCCGCAGTGGCTATCACGCTTGTGGAACTGGGGCTCTCGCTGCCGGGAGTACGCACCGCGCTCAATGTCGAGAAAGGCATGAGCATGCTCAAAGCCGTCGCCGCCAGGCAGGAGAACATCAATGGCCATGGCGAACGATGAGACGTTGTCGATTAAATCATCGGAGGATGTCGTGCGAGTAAGGCAGGTGGTCCGCGAGTGGGCGGTGGCGCAGGGGCTTAGCCTGGTAGACCAGACCAAGATCGTGACGGCGGCCAGCGAACTGGCGCGCAACACACTTGATCACGGCAGAGGCGGAACTGTCAGACTCGTGGCCCTCAGTAAAGAAGCGCGCAAGGGGCTGCGGCTCATTTTTGAAGACCAGGGGCCCGGAATTCCGGACATCGATCTGGCGCTGAAAGACGGTTACACGACGGGCGGCGGGTTGGGGCTGGGGTTGGGCGGAGCCAAAAGGCTCTCGAACGAGTTTGAAATCTTTTCACGTGTGGGCGAGGGGACGCGGGTGATTATCACCCGATGGAAGTGAGTGGACGCTGATGATCAACCATGCGCTTTTTCACATCAGGGAATCGAGCGCCGTGGCGGGGGCGCGGAGAGAGGTAACAGGTCTGGCGCGGGCCGCCGGTTTTGACGAGAGCGAGATAGGCAGAGTCGCGCTCGTGGTAACCGAAGCCGCGACCAATCTTGTCAAGCATGCCCTTCAAGGTCAATTGCTGGCGCGTGTTTTCGATCGTAATGGCGTCGCGGTTATTGAGGTGCTGGCTTTGGATCAGGGCCCCGGCATACCCAGCATTGGTGAAAGCATGCGCGACGGTTATTCCACAACCGGCAGTCTGGGGACCGGGCTGGGAGCGATAAAGCGACTCTCGGACGAGTTCGACATTTATTCGGTTCCGGGTAAAGGCGTTGCGCTCCTGGCTCAATTGTGGTCGCGAAGGGCGCCGAGCGGAAACCGTCCTCCGCCGCTTGATATCGGCGCTGTATGTCTTCCGTTGAACGGTGAAGCGGTCAATGGCGACGCCTGGGCGGTCGAGTGGAGAAGCGGTCACTGCATGATTCTGGTTGTTGACGGGCTGGGCCATGGCGCAACCGCGGCGCCGGCGGCCATGGCTGCGGTTGCCGCGTTCCAAACTCATCCCCAACTTGAGCCAGCCGCGCTGATCGAATACGCTCACGGCGCGCTACGCGGCACCAGGGGCGCGGCGATGGCCGTCGCCGACATCGATCTCGCCGGAGAGGTGAAATACGCCGGGATCGGGAATATCTCGGGCGTGATAAGCGCGCCGGGCGGCGCCCGTCATATGGTTTCCCATGCCGGCATCGTCGGGCATGAAGCGCGCAAGATTCAGGAATTCGTCTATCCCTGGTCGCAGGATTCGTTGCTGGTGATGCATTCGGACGGCCTGGCGACGCATTGGAATCTGGATCAATATCCTGGTCTCGCGGGACGGCGCCCGGGCTTGATTGCGGGCGTCCTTTACCGCGATTTCACGCGCGGGCGCGACGACGTCACTGTGGTAGTCGCCAAAAAAAACAGTGAGCGCGCCTGACGAGATGGTTATGAGATGGTTATGAGATGGCCGGTTCTGACAGTCAGAATTGAGTATGAGCACGACGTGGTCGCGGCGCGCCGGCGCGCGAGGCAGATCGCGGCGCTGCTGGGTTTCGAAGCCCAGGATCAATCCCGCATCGCCACAGCCGTGTCTGAAATCGCGCGCAACGCGTTCAATTACGCGAACGGCGGCAAAGTCGAATTTCAGGTCGAAGGCGAGGCCACACAGCATAACCTGCTCATAGAAGTCAAAGACCAGGGACAGGGCATTGCGGATCTTGAGAGCGTGTTGCAGGGGCAATACCAGTCTTCCACCGGGATGGGGCTGGGAATCATGGGGGCGCGGCGCTTAATGGACGTGTTTGAGATCCGGTCGGCGCCCGGAAGCGGCACGACCGTCCTGATGAAAAAAAATCTGCCGAAAAGGACTCCCGCCGTGACCGGCGAGCGCCTGCGTGCGATCACAGACCTGTTGGCCAGCGAGAGCCCGCAAAGCCCGCTCGAAGAAATCCAGCAGCAGAACAATGAACTGTTGCGCCTGCTTGACGAACTGCGGCGGCGACAGGATGACCTTGAGCGGCTCAACCGCGAGCTCGCAGACACCAATCTGGGCGTCATCGCGCTTTATGCGGAGCTGGATGAAAAGGCGTCCGCCCTGAAACGGGCCGACGAAACGAAATCCCGCTTCCTATCCAACATGAGTCACGAGTTCCGCACCCCCCTCAACTCAATCATGGCTCTTTCGCAACTGCTGCTAAGCCGCAGTGACGGAGATTTGACCGAGGAACAGGAGAAACAGGTCGGCTTCATCCGCAAAGGCGCCGAGGGGTTGTTGGAGATGGTCGGCGACCTGCTGGACCTGGCGAAGATCGAAGCCGGAAAAGTAGAAGTTTTTCCTGTTGAATTCACCGTCGAGAACCTGTTCGGCGCCCTGCGAGGCGTTTTCCGGCCAATGCTGACCAACAAGGCTGTTGACCTCGTCTTTGAAGGGCCGGGCGAAATTCCCGGGCTCTACACGGACGAAGGCAAGCTCACGCAAATTTTGCGTAACTTCATCTCGAACGCTCTGAAGTTCACCGAACGCGGCGAGGTGCGCGTCCGCGCCGCGCGCGCCGCCGACGCCGACGATGTGACATTTCAGGTTTCAGACACCGGGATCGGAATCTCCGCCGCCGACCAGGATCG
>DASUFM010000491.1:0-4403 GCA_036274535.1 Blastocatellia bacterium | reverse complement strand
AGCTCTCTCGACGCGTCGCGGCTAGAAGCCCTGCTCGAATCCGCGCAATTGCTACATTCATCTCTCAATATCGAAGACCTGCTGCGCCACCTGCTTCGCTCGGTGATGGGGCGATTGCTCGTCAGCAAAGCTCTGATCGCGGTCGAAGAAGAAGGAACCATGCGCGTCGCGCTGGCGCGCGGGCTGCCCAAACTGAGCGCGGGCGAGAAATTCAGCGAGGAAATCGCTCGGGCTTCTGGGCTGGATCTCATACTGCCGATCGGCGACGTCCTGCGCCCGACCGGCTTTCTGGCGCTCGGAAGGCCGCTCAACCGGGACATCAGCGACGAAGAGACGGAGTTTCTTCGCGCGCTGCTCGGCATTGCGGCCAGCGGCATTGAAAACGCCACCGCCCATGCGGAGGCCCACAAACTCAATCAGGCGCTGGATCAGAAAGTCCAGGAGTTGAAGACGCTGCTGGATCTGGTCCGCGGCCTGACGTCGAACCTGGAGCCTGATGACGTGGCGCAACTGCTGGCTCTGACGCTGGCCGGACGGTGGGCGGTGCGGAGGTACGCGCTGATCGCATGGAAAAAGGGCCATCCGGTCGTGCTGCGTATGAAGGGAATGGAGCTTGACGAACTGGCCGATTACGAAAGGTTCGAAGAGCGCATCCTCAAAATGATCGAACCGGTCAGAGTCGCCGACATGCCTGAAAGCGACCTCAAAACGATCCTCCGCGAGGAGCAAGTGGAAATTCTCTTCCCCATAGAGGCCGGCGACGAGACGACCGGCGGCATAGTTGTTTTAGGACCGCGCCCCGGCAACCTCTCTTACACTGAATCCGACCTGGAATTCGGAATGGGATTGGTCACGCAGGCCGCGGTCGCGTTTGAAAACTCCTGGTATTTCCGCGAAGCCATAGAGCGAAAGAAGGTCGAACAGGAGTTGGCGCTGGCCGCCAGCATACAGCAGAACCTCTTCCCCGCGCGGCTGCCGAAGATGTCTCATATCGAGCTCGCCGCCCGCAATCGTCCCGCGCGAAGCTGCGGAGGGGACTACTACGACGCGCTGCGCATTTCCGGGCAAACACATCTGATCTGCGTCGCCGACGTTTCGGGCAAAGGGCTGCCCGCCTCACTGCTGATGAGCAACATGCAGGCGACGATGCGCGCCCTGCTTGGGCGCATCCCTTCATTGACGGAACTGGCCACGCTCACCAATTCCCTGCTCTACGCCACCACGCCGGACAATAAATACATCACGGCGATCCTGGTCGAACTCGATCCAGAAACCGGCAAAGGACGCTATGTCAACGCCGGCCATCAGGACTGTCTGCTGATGCGAGCCGACGGCGAAGCGGAATGGATCAAATCGACCGGCACGCCATTGGGGCTGATGGCCCCTGACATCATAGAGTTGATGGCGCCGTATTCGGAGCAAAGCATAGAGCTGCGTCCCGGCGACCTGCTGGCTCTCTTCTCTGACGGCGTGACCGAGGCCCAGGACGAAGGCGAAAACGAATTCGGCGAAGAGCGCCTGGCTGAATTCCTGCGCCCGATCAGGCATGAGCCGGCTGAAACGATTGTCGATAAGGTCTTCGGTGAAATCGATCGCTTCGCGGGCTCTGCCCCGCAGTACGACGACATCACGCTGTTCGTTATCAAGAGAGAGGCATGATCCTTAAGGAGCGAATGATTGGACGTTGGCCAGCCTAAGTGGGACACATTTAAATTGTCCCACTTATTTTCCGACTGATAGGCGGGACAATTTAAATGTGTCCCACCTACGAGGCGCAAAAGCGGAGTAGGTTAAAAACAAGGAACACAATCTATGCCAAGCAATGAAACACGGACGCAAACTCTGTCGCGCCGCGCGATGCTGCTGAAAACCGGCGCCGGTCTCGGCGCGGCGTCACTTCTCGCGTTATCAGACTCCGGTTACGCCAATCCGCTCCGTCAAGTGGCGTCGGGCGCGAAGCTCCACGGCAGACTGAAGCAATCCGCCTGCCGATGGTGTTACAGAAACATTCCGCTCGAAGATTTTGCGAAGTTCGCCTCGGAGATAGGGCTGAAAGGAATTGACCTGCTCAACGACCCGAACGATTGGCCGGTGGTCAAAAAGTACGGCTTGATTCCGACGATGGTTTCGGGCGCGGGAACAATCCCGGACGCCTGCAATCGCAAAGACCTTCACGACAAGCTGGAAAAAGAGTTCCAGACGAACATCCCCCGCGCCGCTGAAAACGGCGTCCCGAACGTCATCACTTTCTCCGGCAATCGTAAGGGGATGTCGGACGGCGAAGGCCTCGAAAACACCGTCGAGATTCTGAACCGCGTTAAAGGGATCGCCGAAAAACACAACGTCACGATCTGCATCGAGTTGCTTAACAGCAAGGTGAATCACAAGGATTACATGTTCGACCATACCGCCTGGGGAGTCGAAGTGATCAAGCGTGTGAATTCGCCGCGCGTGAAGATCCTATACGACATCTACCATGCGCAGATCATGGAAGGCGACATCATCCGAACCATCAGGCAGAACATCGAGCACATCGCGCACTTCCACACCGGCGGCAATCCCGGGCGCAATGAGCTTGACGACACGCAGGAACTGAACTGGCGGACGGTCGCAAAGACGATCGCCGACCTGAATTTCCAGGGCTACATCGCGCACGAGTTCGAGCCGAAGCGCGACCCGCTCACTTCCCTGCGCGAGGCGGTATTGTTGTGTGATGTTTAAAAGTAACGGGCGCCACAATTTGGCTGTGTGGCGCCTTCCAGAATTGCCCGTAAATCCCGTCAAGCCTGCCATTGCTTTAAACGCCCGACCAACTCCAGCATCTCGCGGCGTTTCTTCTCGAACATGGCGAAGGCGATGATAATCACCACGCCGAAAATGATCCCGGCCACGAGCCACGGCCAACTCTGGTTCAAGTTGGCAGACGCCGTATATATTATCGTTAACAATGACAGTAGCAGGAACGCCGTGCCCAGGAAGAGGAACGCGCGAATTCGAAGCGTCAATCCAGTAAACACGCCGATTACGGATAAAAGCGTCAATACTATCGTCAGCCAGAGCGATTGGCTCACGCCGTTGATGAAGATGTCCGACGTCGAAGACACGTAAATCATCATCAGCGTCGTATATCTGATCAGCGTCATCTGATCCTTCGTCAACCGTTCGCGATTGACATGCGCGGCGACCAGCACGGAGAGCGAAACCGGGATGAGCCACAACTGCGGGTGTTCATAAAAGCCATAGCCGCTGACTCCGTCGAGCAACTTCCACAAACCGCCGTTGGCGGCGAACACCGCCAGCAATCCGAAAAGGAACGAGCGCCGCATCACCGAGAGCGCGCCGTAAAACAGCCCGACAAGGAACAACAGGTTCGAATAAGAGACCTGCGAATCGACTACCCAGAAACCGAAAACAGGCAGGATTGGCAACAGTATGCCGGTGCGCTCCAGCGGTTCAGCCAGAACCAGTTTTCCACGCCGGCGAAACAGCTCGCCAAGTCCAACTCCAGTGAATGCCAGCAGCATCACGATCAGCGGCCACCAGGTCAGAAAAGTTCCCCTGAAGAACCACGGCATAGTCAGGCGCGCGTGGATTACTGCCACTATCGTCAAAGCCTCGGCGCCATACACATAATTCATTCTCCCTCGCTCGCTGAGACTGAGAGGATCGCGCTCCGGCGAAAGCGCGAACACGATACTGGCGCAGAACAGCGAGGCCAAAGCCGCAAAGACCGCGATCACTACCCACCACGGCGCGCGCGCTTCCTTGTAAGAAGCGTAATTCAACGCCTCGGAACTGAATATTGCTATCAGCGCAGCGGCGCCTATAGCTACAATGATCAACAGGCTCCCTTGCGCCCCGCGCCGCCATTCATTTTCCTCTGACAGGTTGCGGATGAAGAATCTGCGCCCGATCAGTATCGCAGCCGCCCCAACCATTATCACTGCCAGCTGATTGATCCACCTCAAGTCCATTGAAGGCGCCAACCAGGCCCATCCCCATAATACAGCGGTCAAAAATGATGACCAGATCGTGAGATTGATGAGATTTACAGGGCTTATCGGGCTTACAGGATTTATAGGAGGTGAGTCGTTATCAGACGCCGCTCGCGCAGATTGGCTCACACTCTGCGTTATCAGACGCTGGTTGCGCAATGCGCTTACCAGCAGGGCCACAGAAATTGGGATTGCGATTGAGGCTGTTGCCGCGATCATCCGTTTGGTCAAAGATTCGACGTTCAGGACAATCAAGTATGTAATTGCGTATGCGGCGAGACTTAGCAGCAGATTGATCGCGATAAAGAGGGAGAGGTCATCATTCCTGGGCGGCATGCGCAGCCTTGCGGCGAAGCGCGCCAGGTATTTTCGTTCGCTCCACAGAGCGCTGATCGCCAACGAGTAGAG